>JAQVOR010000236.1 GCA_028702535.1 Bacteroidales bacterium | reverse complement strand
CCTGGTGTTGATAATATGTATAAAATATTAGATTTGTTTGAAAGCACTAATGTTGTAGTTAATTTCACTTATCCAAAAGAAGAACAAACTATTTATTCATACTTGCAATATCTTCAGACTGTAACCGATGTTGGTAGTGTGAAGGTTGTTTCAATTTCATGCAACAGTTCAAAAAGAATTAATAAAATTACTATAAGTAATTAAAAATAAAGCTATGATTAGACTTGTTATTTGTCAGGTTGTATTACTTTTTTATTGTTTGGGGTACACATTTTTAAATGCAAATCCAAGCCAGCAACAATATCATGTTGTAATAATAGATACTTATCAAATGTTAAGAAAGGCATCCTTAAATGAGGAGTTGAAGAAGTTGCATAATTCAATAGTCAACGATAAATATTTTTTTTATTATTGCTATTATAGTACACCATACATTGCAAAGAAGAGTGAGGATATGGAAAAATTATACATTAATATTTCAAATAATAACCCTGTAAAAATAAATACAGAAGAAGATTATTTGAGGATTGTTGATATGATAAATTCTGATGATTGCTTTTTTCTCAATAATGGAAAAATCGAAATGCAATATTCATCCATAAATTTCCACTTTTTTTTCGATACTCAGAATTATATAAATACTGATATTTTTAAATTGTTTCTAAGGAAGTTTATTCTTTTCAATCATATGATTAATATTAATCGTGCTAGAATAAAATATAAACTTTATTTTGATGAACAAAGATATAATAGGGTGAGTAATGAGGATAAATTAAAAATTGGTAGTTCAATAATTGAAATTTTAAAATATTAAGATATGAAAAAGAATGTTTTTTTGATTGTTTTTTTGATCATTGTTTATATTGCCAATGCTCAATTGCCATCTATAGCGATGAAGACCCCGTATAAAATAAAAACCTATCCAACGCAACAAACCATTAACCAAATTTCGAGTGGAGATGTGTCAAATATGGACATGATGGAGGGGTTTTGGAATGTTTTTAGTGATAGAAATGAAAATGCGACGTATGATGCTCCTAATTCGAGAAGAACAAAAGATGTGCTTGGTTTTTTGGATAGAGTTACGATTGCAGAAATTAGAGGCGATTGGGCTCATGTATATCAAGAAACATATCAACAAAAATTTCCAGTAATATCAAATCAAGCCAAGGATTTGGGATGGATAAAAATGGAAAACCTTATTTTGTCAGAATATGCATTAAAAAATAATAACAATTTTACTCGCAAAGCCATGGTGTTAACTACATTAACAAGTGGTGGTTCTGTTAATGAAGAGTACAATCGTTTTTATAGCAATCCCGAACTTAGGGCAAGCAAAGTAACACCAAACTATGCCAAAACTTTTGAGATTTATTTCATTTTAAAAGTTGAAGGGAAAAGATATTTAATATGCAAGAGTGATAAAGTTGTTGGCGGAGAGTCAGAGGCTAAAGGTAATATTTTGGGTTGGATAGATGAAAAAAATCTTACTTTTTGGGATCACCGTGTTTGTTTAGAACCCAGTTGGTTGCCCGAAGCCATAGCGGAGTATGCAAATAAACGAATGTTAATTTTCGCTCCTGATAAAAAAAATAGTGCAATATCTTTTTTTAATGGTGAAATGGTTGCTAATCACATTCGGTCATTAGAGTTAAAAAGTACAAGGGAGAGTGGTTATACATATAGGCTTCCAATTATTGAAACAGATCCTTCAAATAATAATATTTGCAAAGTCGGCACTATTGGTAATGTAAGTGAGAGGGATAGCAAAGAGGAAGATCGTTTAAGAAAGAAACTTCAGGATTCTAAAAATAAAGCTCAAAATATTAATATTTTATTTGTTATTGACGGAACAAATAGTATGAAGGATTATTTTGCTCCAGCTGCTCAATCGATAGCGAGAAGCATAAGCCAAATTAAAGCAAGGAATAGTCAAAATAATTTAAAATTTGGTGCCTTAGTGTATCGTGATTACGCTGATGGAAAAGACGCAGCGGTGCTGAAAAAGCTAACTAGCAACCATGACGAAGTGATTGGCTTTCTGAATGGCACTCAATGTTTTAGTAAAGCATCTGAATGGCCTGAAGCCATGTTTAATGGCTTAATTGAAGGGGTGAAAAATTGTGGATTTAGGCAAGGCGAAAGTAATCTGGTTATTTTGATTGGAGATGCAGGTAATCATGTGCCTGATCCTAAGAGAAAAAGCATTGAATATGTGTTGAAAGAAATGTTAAGGTTTGATTGTAATTTTGTTGCATTTCAAGTAAATAATGGCTCTCATAGAAGTCACGATTATTTCATTGAACAAGCAAGAAATATCATGCTTGATAATGCTAATAATATTTTAAAAAAGTATGGTTATAATGATCGTTTTTCAGTTAATGATGAAAATAAAAATACTTATAAGCTGTACATTGAAAATAAACAAAAAATTGACAACGATTTATTTATCATTGGTCGTTTTACTTTTGCTGACAAAGGTAGTTCTATTAATACAAGAGAACTTGAAAGAGCTGTTGAACAAACAATTGTGGATTATAATGAGTTAACTGCAAAGCTAATATCTGGATTGGAAAATGTCCTAAATACTATGGGAGGGTTTACTGATGAATTTAAAGCATGGATGCGAC
>JAQVOR010000112.1 GCA_028702535.1 Bacteroidales bacterium | reverse complement strand
AAATGATTGGGCATTACCACAAATTGTCCTAATTCAACATTTTTTGCATGATTTTTTATTTCGTACCACAGCAAATCGGTAATAACGCCTACATTTGATAATATCATTTTTTCATTTTCTATTTTTCCAAAATAATGCACTCTATTTTTTGTGCAAATTGTAATAAAATACGCTCCGTTGCTGGCATAATCCCATGTTTGCAAACGGGCAGATGAAATTCTGTATTTATTTTGAAATTTATCGTCTCCCATAATTGTAAAAATTTAGGCATTATTTGTTTATTCCCCTCCAAAACAGATTTTATTTTACCGCTCAATTTTATACAAATATACAATTTATTATTAAATGGCAAATGGTTAAATAGAATGTTGATTTTTAATTGTTTTTCGGTTGTGATGGTGGTTGCGATGGTGGTTGCGATGGTAGAGACAAGGCATGCCTTGTCTCTACCATCGCAACCACCACAAACACCACCATCACCCCATTAAACCCATCAACGTCATTATCGTTTTTTTATCACAATAAAATTATGTATCTTTATTATGTTATAAGATATTTTTTTACTTAATGTTTGTTCATATCTTTGGGAAATATAAAAATAAGTTTGATGTCTTTAAGAATTGGTATAAATGGCTATGGAAGGATAGGCAAAACTGTGCATCGCATGTTAGTAGGTGCAAATGGGATTCGTGTTGCTCATATAAATGATAAAATGGACATCGGTTTAATGGCACAATTGCTTAAATATGACAGTAATTTTGGTAAATTTAACGCACATATTACGTTTGATACAAATTATTTAATTGTAAATGGAGAAAAAATTGTCGTAACGAATTTTATTAATCCAAACGAAATACCGTGGGATAAGTCTGAGGTTAAAATTGTAATGGACTCAAGTGGGAAGTTTAAAACAAAGCAAGCATTAGAGCCCCATTTTAAATCTGGTGTAAACAAGCTTATTCTTAGTTGCCCACCTGATGATAATTCGATAGATAGAATTGTAGTGCAGGGAGTAAACCACAAAACTATTAAACTTGATGATAAAATAATTTCAAATGCTTCATGCACTACTAATTGTGTAGCGGTTATTATTAAAGTTCTTAATGAGGCATTTGGACTTAAACGAGCATTTATTAATACTGTGCATCCTTCCACAAATAATCAAAATATTCAGGATGGCTATCATAGTGATTATAGACGTAGCAGATCTGTTTTAAACAATATCGTTCCTACAAGTACAAGTGCTATTAAATCTATTAAATTGATATTTCCCGAAATGGCCGATTGTTTTGATGGATTTGCAACACGAGTTCCTGTGGCATATTGCTCGTTTGTTGAATTTACTGCACAGTTAAATAAAAAACTTACCATAGATGAGCTTAATTCTGTATTTAAAAAATATGCAGAAAATGAATTAAAAAACTACCTAGAATATTGTAACGACCCGATAGTAAGCAGCGATGTAAAAGGGAATACTCATTCAGCAGTTTTTGATGCACTTTCGACAAAAGTAATTGGTGGAGATTTTATACAGATATTGGCGTGGTATGATAACGAGAGTGGTTATTCGGCAAGAATTATTGATTTAATAAATTATATTTCAAAATAATGGATAAAATAATAGATTCAAAAGCCTTAAAAGCAAACTTAGAACAACTTGGAAATGTTAAGATAGTAATACCTGACGAACATTTGTGGTTTTTGAATTTGTCCAAAGATTATTGGGGTATTTATAAACGTACGGAGGAGTTTTTATTAGAATTTCATCATCCTTATTCTAACAGAGAAGATATTGTTGAAAATCTGAACAAGTTGGCAATAGGTGATTTTTGGGTTTTTAAAAAATCTTCAGAACCAGATAAAGCAATAGATATAATATTAAATGTTTTTGATACTTTATTAGGTGAAGATTTATCAAATGTGTTGCTTAAACAGTTAGTTTATAACTATTTAAATTTTTTTAGTACTAACGAATCGGAGTTTGTCGAAGATGAGATTTTATTTAAAAATTATATAGATATTTTAGATAAGCATTTTAAAGATAAGTACTTTAGTTATATTGGAAATATAAGATATTTTTTAAAGATTTTTAACTCAGCAGATAAGGCTACTACAAATTCTAATATTAGAAAATTTGCATTTCAGTTTTTGCACAAACTTATTCTAAAAAATATTAGTTTTTGGCAGGAGACAACTGATATTGAACAGTGGTATAAAGATAAATTAAGCGTTATGTCTGATGATTATTGGGAAACTGTCAGAACATTGGGCAAAGATTTTTTTCACAACTATCATGAAAATGTAATTAAAACTAAAACAATTCAAGAACTATGTAATAATGCTTTTACATTTTCTGATATTATTGAGGCTTTTAGAAAAAAAATTGACGATTTTGTAAAATGTACCGAGCAGTTTTGTTATATTTTTTACTTATTACATTTGCCTGGCATGGTGCATCATCGTGATTATTTGTTATTAGATTTGAATAATTCTATAAAAAAGGTTGCAAAAGAAGCAAATGAAGATCAAATAATAGAATCAATAGATGAGCTTTTTACAATATTTGCAGATTTCAAACATAGTCATATTGGTTTAATTCTTGATTCGATTTTAACACTTAGCAAAGAAATTATTAATACTAAAAGCAACAGGCTTATTCATTATTTAGAAATTCAAATGATTAAATTTGGATTTGTTAATCCAGGCATATCATACTTAACAGACGAATGGGAACTTAAAGTTAATCCCAATCATATTAAAAACATTAGGGTTTGGCTCGAAATAATTGAGTACAATCCCGAAATGATGAAAAAGCTTTTATCGGCACTTATTATAAACCTTAGAATAGGTGGAATATTTATTTTTGATACAAATTTATTTCAAAAAGATGTTACACAATTACTAAATACCACTATTTCGCCAATTTATAAGCAGATTAAACAACTTACCAGAATATTTCCTGTATATTTTAACGAAATAGGTGCCGAAGGAGTATTACGAGATGTTTCTACAAAAATTGATGAAATGTCATCTCGAAACGATAAGCTGATACATTTTTTAAGAAAACAAATACATACTGAGGGCAACAATTCGCACATACAAATGACATACAGAATTATTACATTCTGGCATGATTTAAAAATCGATAATCTAAAAAAAGCAGTGCCACAAAATGTTATCGATAATATTGAAATTGATGGTCATTGGGTACAAGGAGTACACGAAGCACTAACAAAAGTGTGCTGTAAAAACAAACTATCTCTTGACGCTTTTTTAAGTTTAGAAAACCCCGAAAAATTATTAGACAAAATTGATCACACAAATAAAGATAATCTAACAAGAATTAGTTTAATTATTGAACTTTATAAATTATTAGTTGAAAAATATTCTTTTGAGACCAATAATATAATCGAAATTATAAAAAGACATCCTTTTGTTAGTACCGAAGAAATTTTACAACTCGAATTGTTACTGGAAAAAGAAGATAATTTAGAAGCCTTATCGTTTATTTTTACCTTAATGAAAAAGCTCAATCAAATTATTTTTGATCCTGTTTATAGTGAAGGTTGGGATAATATTTATTATAAACGACATATAGCAGTTGGAATTCCGTCGATGTATGGAAAATATCACGAGAAAAAATTCGAAGCTTTAGGATTAACTTTTAGACTCGAAAGAATAGCCTCAGTTTTAGTTGGTAAAATCATCAAAAGTCTTAATACAGAGTATTTTACGGCAAAAACATTAAACCATATATTTACAGTTATAAGTCTTTTGAGAGAGGGATTAAGTCTTGATGGAATATATGACCAAGGTTTTGACTCAAAGCTTAAAATGTACCAATACAGCCTAAAATCTGGTAGTTTTACTATAAACCAATATATTAATCTATTTGAGTTTATGGAAACTGGAGTAAGAGAAATTACAAATAAATATTTCATCCGACCTTACGAAAAATTATTAGAAATAATTGTCCCTCAATATATAAAAGGCAAAAAAGTTAATAATCCGCTTGAATTAAAGAAAATTATTATTCAAAAATCGGAGGTGTTTTATCGCGAGTTATTATCGTCTGCATTTTTGATACAATCTTTAGATAATTTTATTGGTAAAGTATTGACAAACCTGCGAAAGATGAGTGAAAATCTTTCTATAGAAGAGGTTCACAGCATTATGACTTACAATCCCGAGTTGGCATTTAGTCCATTATATGCTGAGACTCCAGTAGTTGATAATCAGGTTTATATTGGGTCAAAAGCATATTATCTTAAAAGTTTGTATTTATTGGGATATCCTGTCCCTCCAGGTTTTGTTATTACTACCGAGATTTTTCGCCGTATAAATTTTATTCCGAAACTTAAATCTCTTTCCAAAGAAATTGATAACTTTATAAAATCGCATGTGTTACAATTGGAAAAAATGGCGGGATTAAAATTTGGAGATCCTCAAAAACCTTTGTTGCTTAGTGTTAGATCGGGGGCTGCAATGTCCATGCCTGGAGCAATGAACACATTCCTAAATGTTGGATTAAATGATGAAATAACTGAAACCCTTAGTAAACAGCCAAATTTTGGTTGGACTTCCTGGGATTGTTACAGACGCTTATTGCAAACTTGGGGTATGTCATTTGGAATAAATCGAAATGAGTTTGACCAAATTATGGAGGATTACAAACAAAAATATAATATCTCTCAAAAACTTGATTTCCCAAATAATATAATGCGAGATATGGCCTATTCTTACAAACAATTATTGATAGATAATAATGTTACATTTGAATCTAATCCATATTTACAGCTAAAACAAGCAATTTTATCTGTGTTTAGATCATGGAGTACAGAAAGAGCAATAGTCTATCGAGAGCATTTGCAAATTGATGAAGAATGGGGAACGGCTGTTACTGTTCAGCAAATGGTTTTTGGAAACATTCATTTAGAGTCGGGATCAGGCGTGTTCTTTACCAGAGATATTCAAGATAATACGCCAACTATGCATGTTACTGGTGATTTTTCTTTCTTAAGTCAAGGTGAAGACATCGTTGGAGGTTTAATCAACACTTTACCAATGAGTGAAAGACAAAGAAAAAAGTACTATTCAAAAAGTCCAGTTTCATTAGAATCGGTTTTTCCAGATATTTATCAACGTCTTAAAGAAATCTCTAAAGAATTACTCGAAATACATGGTTTTGGACATCAAGAAATAGAGTTTACTTTTGAAACCTCAGATCCTAAAGATTTATACATTTTGCAAACTCGAGACATGTTAACAAATCTGCAAGAAGAAATTATGGTTTTTGATGTGCCACGAGAAAAAATGCAAAAAGTTGGTAGCGGAATTGGTATTGGCAAAGGTGTTTTAAGCGGAGTAATTGTTTTTGATCACGAAGATCTTATAAAACTTAAAAAAAACCATCCCGACAAAAAATCTATTCTTGTTAGACCTGATACGGTTCCTGATGATATCGGAATAATAATTGAATGTGATGGATTGTTAACCGGAAAAGGTGGAGCAACATCACATGCTGCCGTTACAGCATCTTCGTTAGGGAAAATTTGCATAGTAAACTGTGTGGATTTAAGCGTTTACGAAAAAGAAAAAAAATGCGATATCAATGGAATTGTCTTTAATTCGTTTGATGGAATATCAATTGACGGTAATAATGGGAATGTTTTTAAAGGTAATTATCCAATAAAAATCAAAGAACTATAAACAAAGTTATTAAAAATTATAAAAAGTATAAAAATGGAAAAAATCATTAATGAAAAAACCTTATTAGGTATCAACGGACTTGGACGCATTGGCAAATTAAGCCTTTGGTATCACTTATTGTCAAGAAGTTTTGACGGAGTTGTTATTAATGTTGGTAGAGAAGTCGGTAAAAGTCTTGAGGATTTGATTCAAACAATTTCTTCGGACTCTACTTATGGACTACTTGATCATTTTTTGTATGGACATTCGGGAAAAACATGTAATTTTGAAATTTGTGATAGAGAAAAGTTCTACATTAAGATTGATGGTTATCCAGTAAAGTTTTTGACTGTAGATCGTAATCCAATGGACATAAAATGGAAAAACGAAGGAGTAAGCATTGTAGTAGATTGTACTGGCAGGTTTTTAGACCCAACTGTTGCCGCAAACCACCAGTCGGGTAGTGTGCAAGGTCATTTAACCGCTGGAGCACAAAAGGTAATTGTGAGTGCTCCTTTTAAAATTAAAAATGCAACAGCCGAGGATGATAAAAATTTCCCAACATTTATATATGGGATAAATCATTCCGATTACAATCCATTAAAACAACACATAATATCGGCTGCAAGTTGTACAACTACTGGGCTTGCTCACATGATAAATCCATTACTTGAAGATAAAGAAACTAATAATATTCTAACGGCTTCGATGTCCACAGTTCATGCAGCAACTAATACACAAAGTGTTTTAGATTCTGTTCCTGCAACTGGAGCATCCGACCTTCGTAAAAATAGATCTGTTTTAAATAACATTATTTTATCTACAACTGGAGCGGCTAAAACTCTCGAAAAAGTACTACCCGAAATTATTAATTTTGGTTTTATGGCTGATTCAATCCGAATACCAACTTCAACAGTTTCGTTAATTGCTTTAAACATAACATTTAACTCACGTCTTGACGAAAATGGTATGCCAATGTTAAATGCCGAATACATAAAGAACATTTATGATATGATGGCAAAAGGGCCTCAAAAAGGTTTATTGCATTTTTCAGAAAAGCAATCAGTATCTGCCGATATGTTGGGATACAATGCTGCGGTAGTAATTGAAGGTAACGAAATACATACAAGAACAGGGTTTTTAAAATTACCTGCCGAAATTTTAGAAATGGCTGGTGTTAAAAACGCTCAAAATGTAAATATTCCTGTTACTCATGCCAAAATTATGGGCTGGTACGATAACGAATTTGGAAGTTATGTTAATTCGCTTGGTAAATTAACCGAACATGTTGCATCGCATTTGGGATAAGATAATTATAAAATGAATTATTATGTGATGTTTTAGGATTGTTGTATTTGCTATTGCTCGGTTGCAATCCGAGCAATAGCAAATACAACAATCCTAAACCTGAGCGAACGGGGGAGGGAATCCCCTCATTAAAATAATTAGAAAATGATTTATAGTTAGAAACAATATCCCAAACCTAAACCAATATTTAAGCTTGATCCGTTACTGGAAACAGTGTAAGTATTTATTCTCCCATCTTCGTTAATTGAAATACTGTTGTTTTCCCAAACTTTATTTATTCCTGAATAGTAATTAGCAAAAACATCTATCTCAAATTTAGACTTGATTCGAAATAATATTCCAAATCCATTAATAAATCCATAAGACACATTGTTAGTGAAATTAAAGTCCGAAATTGTACCAGTTAAATTACTGTTAGACCCTCCAATTACTCGATTATAGCTGTATGAATTGCAAAAAGCCATCGACATGCCATTTTCTATATAAATATCAAAATTTGAGAAACTCAACACAGTTGATTTTGCAACAATGTTAATGGGAATATTATTGTATTGAAAAGATGAGATGAATGAATTAGACAAGGTTAAGCTATTCTGACTATATCCAATTCGTGTTTTTAGAGAAAAGTTATTGCTTATTCTGTAATCTAAAAATACTCCATATTCCCATCCTGAAAACATTAACTTTTGTGGTTTTAGAAAATCAGACTTATTATTAAAAATGGCACTTTGGTTACTTGAGTTTAAATATGCACCACTACTAAAATTTTGTGCAAATGCAAAAATGCTAATTTGGCATATTACAGTAAACAAAATTAATTTTAAAATCAATTCTTTGCATTTTTTCATTTTGCTAAAATTTTTAATTACTCCTACTTGGATTTAAGGTCTCTTCGGCTTATTCTGACCTGTCATATGCAAAATGTTTTCAGACAGCATTGTCTTTTATTTGTATTCCGAAAAGGTCGGTAACTTAACAATGCTTAGCTTTCAATAACTTGCCCACGACTAATGAATAACATTGTTACTAAAGTTGCAAATGCAATAAGTTTTATGGTTCATGGAACAATAAAATTTAAATATACTCCTGTTTATGGTTTATTCAAAATGCTTTAAGAGATATTATATATATATATATTCTTATATCAATGACGCTTTAAGTTCCATTGGTTCTATTGTTATTTTAAAAAGTTAAGATTGTAAATATTCCATCTTTGATGATTTTTTATGTTCGCTCAGATTGGTAATTCAAGCGAATGTTTTTTTTATTGGATAGACTTTTTCGCAAAACATTTAAAATTGCATCATAAAAAATTAGGATTATCTTTGCAAATAGAAAAATACATAACAACATGGAAGAAAAAAAAGAGAGCCTAAATTTTATTGAACAAATAATAACTGACGATCTTAAAACTGGTAAGCACGATAGTATTTTGACACGTTTTCCGCCAGAGCCAAATGGATATTTACATATTGGTCATGCAAAGTCAATTTGTCTAAATTTTGGATTAAAAAAGACTTTCAATGGTAAAACTAATTTGAGATTTGATGACACAAATCCATCAAAAGAAGAAACCGAATATGTTGATTCAATAATTGAAGATATTAAATGGCTTGGTTTTGAGTATGACAATTTGTTTTACGCTTCCAACTATTTTGACCAACTTTACGATTGGGCAGTTATGTTAATTAAAGACGGAAAAGCATATATAGACGAACAAACTCCCGACTTAATAAGCGAACAACGCAGAAATCCAACAACAAAAGGAATTGAAAGTCCATATAGAAATCGTCCTATTGAGGAAAGCCTTAACTTATTTCAGGAGATGAAAGATGGCAAACATGAAGACGGCAGCATGGTGTTAAGAGCTAAAGTTGATATGAACTCTCCAAATATGCACATGCGCGATCCAATTATGTATCGAATAATGAGAAAGCACCACCATCGCACAGGGGACAAATGGTGCATATACCCAATGTACGATTATGCTCACGGACAAAGCGACTATATCGAAGGTATAACACATTCCATTTGTACTTTAGAGTTTGAAGTGCATCGCCCTTTATATGATTGGTTTTTGGAGCAGATAGATACTACAGGTAAAAGACCGCGTCAAATTGAGTTTGCAAGATTAAACCTCACATATACAGTTATGAGTAAAAGAAAATTGCTAGAACTGGTAAATAATAATTATGTAAGTGCTTGGGATGATCCTCGAATGCCAACTATTAGTGGTATGCGCCGTAGAGGATACACAGCTCAGTCTATTCGCAATTTCGCCGATAGAATTGGTGTAGCAAAAAGAGAAAACATGATTGATGTTGGCTTGTTAGAATATATGGTTCGTGAAGACCTTAATAAAAAAGCTAACAGAGTTATGGGAGTACTTGACCCTTTAAAAGTTGTGATAACAAATTATCCCGAAGATAAAACTGAAAAGCTTGAGGCAACTAATAATCCTGAAGATGAGTCGGCTGGCAAGCGCGAACTTAGTTTTAGTAAAGTAATATATATTGAGAGAGAAGATTTTATGGAAGACGGTCCAAAAAAATTCTTTCGTTTAAAACCCAGTGGCGAAGTTAGGTTGCGATATGCTTATTTTATAAAATGTGAGGATGTCATAAAAGATGATGCTGGTAATATTACAGAATTGCATTGTACTTACGACCCCGAAAGTCGAGGCGGGCAATCTCCCGATGGACGTAAAGTAAAAGGAACTATTCATTGGGTTGATTCTAAAACTTGCATTGACGCCGAAATACGTTTGTATGATAGACTTTTTGTTAAAGAAAACCCAGATGATGCCGATGATGGTAAAACTTATGTAGATTATCTAAATCCAGACTCACTTAAAACAATTACTGCGAAATTAGAAAGATGTATGTTAGATGTTTGTCCTGGCCAAAGTTTTCAATTTGAACGTAAAGGATATTTTTGTGTTGACAAAGACTCAAAACCCGTACACCCAATATTTAATCGCACTGTAACATTAAGAGACTCATGGTCTAAAATTTCTGAAAAATGACAAAACGCAAAGCAATATTTCCAGGCTCATTTGACCCATTTACAGCAGGACACGAATCGGTAGTTGAGCGAGCCTTACCTCTTTTTGACAACATAATTATTGCGGTTGGAGATAATATCTCAAAAACTACAATGTTAAGTCTAAGTAAACGAATTGAACTAATAAAAATAGTATTTAAGGGGGATCCAAAAGTTGAAGTCGTTTCATATACTGGACTAACTGTTGATTTTGCAAAAATGCATAATTGTAAATTTATTCTTAGAGGTTTAAGGACTTCGGCAGATTTTGAATTTGAAAGAGCTATTGGACAAACAAATAAATTGTTAAACGAAGAAATCGAAACTGTCTTTATCTTGGCAAGACCCGAACACACCTTTATTTCGAGCAGTATTATAAGAGATGTTTATAAGAATAATGGAGATTTGACACATCTTTTACCAAATAGAATAACAAAAGCTGATTTAGAAATATAATTTATAATTTTAAAAATCTTTTTAATACAAAGCGTAATGATAAAATAAAAATTAACGAATGCTATTCTATAAATAAGAATAATATTCGTTAATTTATTTTGTAGCGTAAACTAAA
>JAQVOR010000017.1 GCA_028702535.1 Bacteroidales bacterium | reverse complement strand
AGTATTATAAAAATCTTAAAAAACTTGTCAATAAACATAATTTAGAAAACCAGATCTTGTTTCCAGGAATTATTAGCGAGCAAGAAAAAACTTGGTATTATCGTAATTGCGAAGCTTTTTTATTTCCCTCATTGTACGAAGGGTTTGGTTTGCCAGTTATTGAGGCTATGCAAAATGGCGTACCAGTTGTTACATCCGACAAAACTGTATTGCCCGAAATCGGAGGTGCTTACTCTTTTATTTTTGAGGATTTTGACGAATGTACAATTAAAACTAAAATTAACGAAGCAATTCTAAAATATCAAAACAATACTGAGTTTAAAACCGATGCAATTAAATATGCCAACGAATATACTTGGACAAGAAATGTAAAAGAGTATTTAAAAATTTATGATGAGCAAATTTAATAGCCTTGATTAATCTATTCAGCTATCCAGCTTATTATATACTCTAATTCGCATAACTCGGGGTTTTTGATATGCCATTTTCCATTTAAGAACTGCTCTTCGATGCCGAGTTTAAAGTGTGCTAAGGCAATACCTAAATCTACCTTTTGCAAGTCGGTGTTTTTTGTATTTCCAACATTTTTATCTCTCAACAAATAAAAATGATATTTATTATTTTGTTTAATAACTCTCCAAGGTTGTTTGTTTACTGCCGAAGGTGCTTTACGAACTAATTCAAGTGCTTGATGGTATTTATCTTCAGAATTAAAAGACAATGGGTTTTCAAGATTGTTTTCAAAAAAGTGCATTTCAAACGGGTTGCGTTTGCTACCGTCAGTGAGTGTTAAGCCTAGTCTCTCTCGTAAGGTTTTTTTCTTAGCTTTATAGCCTACTGGAGTAATGCATGGAATGGTTTCAGATTTACTAGTTTTAAGTAAAATTTCGTAATCTTTTCTTTTAAAAGTGCCACCAATCCAGCATGTGCCAAGCCCAAGTCTTGTAAGTTCAATAATAATTCTTTCGAGTGAATAGCCGTAATCTACTTCGGAGAACTCGAATTTCTCAATACAGCCACCAATAAAATATGCAGCATTACTAATAAATCCATAGGTTCCAAGTCTTACTTTTTCTTTTTTGCGTGCCTCAGGTTTTTCTATTAATATAAAACGTGGAGTATTACCAAAAGGTCCTATAGCTGGATTTTGCAAAAATAAATTTATTTTTATCAAGAGATTATCTTCCAATGGTTTTTGGTCATAATTTCTGATTGATCTTCTTACTTTTATTGCTTCGGCGAATGTTAACATAATATTATAATAGAGTGTTGCAAAATTAGTAAAACAAATAGTATATGGTTTTGTTTTTACTGTAATTAGATATTTGCCTAATATCTTACGGACAAACGTGTTTTTTAATGCAGAAAACTGTTTTTTTTTACAATTTTACACCTCAAGAGCATCGTATAAAATTTCGAGTGGATGTTTGGCTTTTACTCCTGTACCATCTTCAATTTGGCATCGGCAACTTGTCCCAACAGCAGCAATAATTGTATCTTTTTCAGAATTTCGTATTGCTGGAAATAAAACCATTTCACCGATTTTCATTGATAAATCATAATGTTCTTTTTCATAGCCAAATGAGCCGGCCATACCACAGCAACCACTCGGAATTTCTTCGATTTCGTAATTTATAGGAAGATTTAAGATTTTATTTGTGTATTTTGTTGTAATAAGAGCTTTTTGCTGACAATGACCATGAAATTTTATTCTTTTTGCGGTTTTTGTAAAACTGTCAGATTTAATATTGCCTTTATCTATTTCGGCAGAAATAAATTCGTCAAATAAAAAACTGTTCGAAGCTAAATGTTTTGCGTTTTCAATATTTGATTTATAAGCAAGATCGGGATATTCGTCTCTAAAACTTAATATTGCTGATGGCTCAATACCTATTAATGGAGTGTCTTTGGTAATAATGTCTTTTAAAAGCTCAATGTTTTTATTTGCAATTTTTTTTGCGGTTTTTAGTAAGCCTTTGCTTAACCATGTACGTCCACTTTCTACGGTTTTAGGAATTTTAACTTCGTAACCTAATGTGGTGAACAGAAAAATAGTTTTTATTCCAATATCGCTTTCTAAATAATTGGTAAACTCATCGTTAAATAGATATATGGTTTTGATATGATTGTCAGGATTTAATTTTTGTTGATTTTTCTCGCTCCAATTTTTTAAATTGGTTTTGCTCATAAGAGGAAACTTGCGATTTGGATGGAATTTTATTACCGATTTTACAAGGCCAGAGCTTAATTTATTTTTGAGAAAAAAGTTTGTAATACCTGGAATAGAGCGAAATGTTTTATGAACTCTTGGCAAATATCCTACTGCTCGGCATCGTAATGGAATATGATGTTCATCGTAATAATGTTGTAAAAATTCCATCTTTAATTTTGCAACATCTACTCCCGAGGGACATTCCGATTTACAGGCTTTACATAAAAGACATAAGTCTAAAACTTCATATATCTCTTTGGAGTCAAATGGATTGAGCTTTTCAGAATTGGTAATTACATCTCTTAGAATATTTGCCCTTGCTCTGGTTGAGTGCTTTTCATCTTTTGTTGCCTGAAAACTTGGGCATAAAGTACCGCCAATAATGTGAGATTTGCGACAATCGCCAGAACCGTTACATTTTTCGGCTGTTCGCAGAAATCCGCCAGTTTTATCAAAATTAAAAACAGTATCAAATTCTTTTGTTATTTGTCCCGGTTTGTATCTAAGACCGGTATTCATTTTTGGCGTATTTGTTATTTTGCGTGCATTAAAAACATTGTCTGAATCCCATACTTTTTTAAGCTCCTCAAATTTTTTGTAAATTATTTCGCCTGTCATAAGCGGTATAAATTCGCCTCTTAAACGTCCGTCTCCATGTTCTCCACTGAGTGAGCCTCTGTATTTTTTTACGAGTTTGGCAGTTTCCAAAGCAATAGTATGAAATAATTTTACGTGCTCAGAATTTTTAAGATTAAGAATAGGTCTTAGATGCAATTCGCCGGAACCAATGTGTGCATAATAAACACATTCCAAATTATGCTTTGCCATAAGCTGCTCAAAATCAGTCATGTAGTCAGGCAAATCTTCTGGTCTTACGGCAGTGTCTTCTACTACAGGAACAGGTTTTGCATCTCCAGGCATATTTGATAAAACACCAAGACCGGCTTTGCGAAGCTCCCAAACTTTAGGAATATCAGCTCCTAAAACTAAAGGATAAGAATATCCATAAGAGTTTTCTCGAAGCTCTTTCTCCAGCTCTTTAGCGTGTTGGTAAATGATTTCCATATTCTCGGCAAACCATTCCACAATTAAAATAGCCTGAGGATCGCCCTCAATAAAAAAACGATTTCTATTTTGAGTAATATTCTCTTTTGTCAAATCTAAAACTTTTTTATCCATCAACTCAACCGAGACAGGCGAGTGTTTTAATGCGATAAGGTTTGCTTTAAAAACCTCCTTTAAACTTGATGTATGAACACACATCAGTGCTTTTGTTTGTGGCGGTTTTTTTACAAGATTTAGTTTAATAGCGGTTGTAAAAGCCAAAGTACCTTCTGAACCAGCAAGTAGTTTGCAAAAATTAAATTTCTTATCAGAACTGCCAAAAATTTCGTTATCCAAAAGTAAATCAAGTGCATATCCTGTGTTTCGGCGTTCGATCTCTGGATGAGGAAATTCTTCGTGGATTTCTTTTACAAAATCTTTATCAGACAAAAGATTATTAATATGTTTATAGATGCTTCCCTCTAAATCATTTTGTTGGCATTTTTCTTCAAATTCTTTTTTTGTAAGCTCTCTAAATACGACTTTAGACCCATCAGATAAAATACAATTTAACTCCAAAAGATGGTCACGAGTACTTCCATAAATTAGTGAATGTGCACCGCAAGAATTATTCCCGACCATTCCTGCCATATTGCATCTGTTTGATGTTGATGTTTCAGGACCGAAAAATAAATCGTATTGTGCTAATTCTTTATTAAGCTCGTCAAGAACAACGCCTGGCTCAACTCTCGCCCATTTTTCTTCAGCGTTTATTTCAATTATTTTTGTAAAGTTTTTAGAAATATCAACAACAATTCCGTTTCCAACAACCTGTCCAGCTAGGGATGTGCCTGCTGCTCTGGGTATTATGCTTAGATTATTCGCTTTCGCAAATTTTATGATTTTTAAAATATCATCAATTTCTGAAGGAATACAAATTGCAGCAGGAGTTTCTTTATAGGCCGATGCATCTGTTGAATAAAGTGCTTTGTGAATATTATCGGTATATAATTCGCCTTTTAATTGTTTATCTAAAGCTTTAAAGTCAATCATAATCGTGTTTAAATAATCTGTACAAAGATATTTATTTATATGTAAATTAATATCTTATGCTTACTGAAAATCCTAATTATTTAATGATTTTGATATTTATATGCCTTTGTAATACTATATTCATAAAAATACAGTTAATAAATTATCACATTATAATTTCACATAAAGTTTAATTTGTCTATTTTCGCAAAAAAAACAACATGAATATAAAAGAAGCAGTAGTTGTGTTTTTTAAAGGTATGGGAATGGGAGCCGCAAATGTCGTTCCTGGAGTGTCGGGTGGCACTATTGCTTTAATTACAGGCATCTTCGAAAGATTAATAGATGCCATTAAGTCGCTCAATATCACTGCATTAAAAATGCTTTTTAAATTTAAGATAAAAGAATTACTTGAGTATATTGATTTTTGGTTTTTGGTTTCTTTATTTCTTGGTGTTGGGGTAGCGATAATTAGCGTTGCTAAAGCTTTTAAGTATATGTTTGAGTTTTATCCAGTATATATTTGGGCTTTCTTTTTTGGATTAGTGTTGGCTTCGGTTTATTTTGTAGGAAAACAAATTTCAAAATGGAACATTGCAACAATTATTTCTTTTGTACTTGGAACAGCGGTCGCAATTATAATATCAGTTTTGAATCCAGCAAGCGAAAATGATGCCACGATATATCTCGTTTTATGTGGTGTGATTGCAGCATGTAGCATGATATTACCTGGACTTAGCGGATCGTTTGTGTTGATATTACTGGGTAATTATCAGCTTGTAATGATTGATGCAGTTACAGCATTAGATATCTCAATTTTGTTACCAGTAGTAGTTGGTGCAATAATAGGAATATTAGGATTCTCACATTTATTATCGTGGGTTTTCAAAAAATATCGAAATCAGACAATCGGTCTTCTTACTGGTTTTGTACTTGGTTCGGTTATGATATTATGGCCCTGGAAAAATCAATTGACAGCTCAGTTTGGAGATAAAACAAAACTAATAGGCTATGATTGGTTCTTACCTGAAATAAATCCTGAGTTCTTTGTTGCGGTGGCTGTAATTATTTTTGGAATTATATCAATTTGGCTTATGGAAAAATATGCTGGAAAAATTAAAACTGAGGAAGACTAAAATGAGAAAATTTGGATTAATAGGTTATCCCCTTGAGCATGCTTATTCACATAAATATTTTGCTGAGAAATTCAAAAAAGATGGAATTACTGATGCTAAATATGAGTTGTTCTCAATATCTGAAATTGCAAAAATAAAAAACATTATTGCGAGTCATCCAAAACTTGTAGGGCTAAATGTTACTACTCCATATAAAGAACTTGTTATTCCATTTTTGGATGATATGGATAAAACAATTTTAAAATTGGGTACTGTCAATACGGTTAAAATCTTTCGTAATGGTGAAGGATATCGGCTTAAAGGCTTTAATACTGATGTCGCAGGGCTTGAAAAAACATTTGATCAGCTGAAAATTACTCCCGAAACAAAAGCTTTGATATTAGGAAGCGGAGGTTCTGGAAAAACACTCTCTTATGTTTTAGATAATCGTGGAATCGCATCAAAAAATGTTTCGCGAAATCCCTCAAACTTGCAGCAGATTTCTTATAAAAAGTTGAATAAATCTATTTTTGAGGAATATAAACTTATTATTAATGCGAGTCCTGTTGGGATGTTTCCAAATATTAAACAAGCCCCAGATATCTCTTATAATTTTATTACAGAGGAGCACATTTGCATTGATCTTGTGTATAATCCTGCTGAAACTATGTTTTTAAATCTTTGTCGCCAGAATGGTGCAAAAACAGTAAACGGACTTACAATGTTGTACGAACAGGCTGATAAGGCTTGGGAAATATGGAATAGTGACGAATGTTAAGGGTTTGATAATCCTTAAAGACCTTTTTCAATATCAGATAATATTTTCATCGCATCTTCAAAATTGTTACCACAAAAAATCTTGTCGGGTCTATAGTCTCTACAAACTTGCGGTCTTTCTGATGACTCAAATATCATACATTTATTATTGTTGTCAAGATTTATACACCTAACACCAGCAGCTTTGCCATTAGGCATGCCAGGAATAAAACTTGATATAGATGGAGCAATGCAACACGCTCCGCATTTACGACATTTCAAAATGTATTTTTTTACAAAGTAAATAAGATTTAGAGAATAATAAGAATTTGTTGTTTGATAATTTTTGAACCCAAATCAATCAATTTATATGTTATGTTTTATAATTATATTGGTATTATACCATATATTTTATATGCTTCTTTTATTTTATATTATCTTTGTTGATATTTTATTTGCTAAAAAAATGGGATTATTCTAAGCGGTAAGTTATGAATAAAATTTTAAAAAACTTAAAATTAGGGAAAGAGCTTTTTGTTATTTCGCTGTTTTTTGCGTCCTACATTGTTTATAACTTGTTTTCAGCTCCTGTCTTTCTTTTAAATGACACTTCGACTTTATATATTAGTCAAGCAACTCTTGATGGCGTTGATGTTTCTGCACGTGTAAATTTGTTTTACAAGGCACTTTTATCTGTGTTGTTTTTAATTCCAATAATTTATCTGTTGTTGTTTGGGATTAAGAAAAAGTTTAAAATTTCTAAAAAACAATTAACCCTTCCGATGATTATTGCTTTTACCGGTTTTTCATTTATTGTTTTTGATGTTTTTAGGATTGTTTCGCTACAAAGTATTCATTTACTGTTTGCCGTATTTATTCTATCCTTATTGGTGCTTACATTAGCCCAGTATAATAGACAATTGCGCTTTATTCAAACGCCAAGCTTTTATTCATTGGTTTTTTTGTTGTCTGGATTGTTATTTGTTGCAGTATTGTTCTTGTTTAATTCAAACAGCTTTATTAATTCACATCTTGCGTGGATTTATTTTTTGATTTTCATACTGATTATTTTTGGTTTCTTAATAATAAAAAAGTTTACTGGATACTCAATAAATAAAATTGCAGCAATTGGAGTCGCTTTTACACTTATTCCCATATTTATTTTTGTCTCTACAGAATTACTCTTCTTAGTTAAACTAAAACTGGATTTCTATATCCCTTATAAATGGGTTTTTATGGGTTTGGTGTTTGTTTCTTTTTTGATTATCGGTTTTCTTGTGTGGAAATCAAAACTAAAGATTAGCAGAAACAGACTTAATCTTTTTTATAGTTTGTCATTCCTGCTTTCTTTCTTATTATTGAAGCTATATTCTCCAATTCAAGAACATCCTACAGAAATGTTTGAATTAGCAAACCCTGCAAATGCTTTGATGCGTATTTTTAAATTCCATGAGATTCCGTTTGTCGATTTTATGAGTTCTCACATGTTCTCTGAACAATATTATGGGATTATTCATAGTTTGATTTTTGGATATGATGGGAGTCTAGATTTTTTTAGCTATAGCTTTTTTAATAAAGTAATATTTTATGTTGTTGCCTTTTTCTTTCTGAATAAGGTGTTGCAAAATAGAACACTTTCTGTATTATTCCTGCTTACATTTCCCTTTATTAGTGTTTTGTTTTGTGCCTCAATATTTCTGGGAATAATCGTCTTTTTCTCTATCAATAAGTTGATAAACAATCAAACTATTAAGAATTACCTTGTGTTTTGCTTTCTTTTAATACTCATGATATTCTGGAGTATTGATACTGGATATTCTTCTTTGGTAACAGCTGTGTTTTTCTTGCCGTTGATGTTTTTTGTGGAAAATAAAAAGCCTAATTATAAAAATTTATTCAAAACATTACTTGTTTTTTTAATTGTTGTAGCTGGTTTATTTATTACTTTTTCGGTAATCCGATCTCCACAGTATTTGCTTGATAGTTTTACTAGTGCATTACATTATCTTAAAGCAAATCAGGCTCATGGCTATTCTGAAATTAGCACAGAATATAGTCATCAGTTTTATTTATTGCATGTTTTATTGCCTTTGATTTCAGTAATATCCGTTTTGTATATCATTTTTATTTTACGCATACAAAGAGAATCTGAAATTACTAATAAAAGATTTTTATTAAAATCATCTTTGTTTTTGTTTATTCTATTTTTAGTGAATTTTCAGCGTGGAATTGTAAGACACGGATTTATAGAAGGTCAGGATACATTCTTAACCTGTACTTTTTATATTGCACTAGCAATTTTCTTAATTTCATTTTACAAGAAAAAGAATCTTAGCTTTCGCTATGTCTTTTTATTTGAGATTAGTTTTCTACTTATAGTTTTAGTGAAATATTTTCCCTTATATCAAGGTAAATCTGATATGGAAATATGTTTTACGGAAAGCAGTTTGGTGAAACTTGACAGTACTTTTTGTTCTGATAAATTTCAATCCAAAATATTGGGAGATAAAGAATTTGCTGAGAAAAACTATGCCGAAATAAAGACATTTTTAGACCAAAATTTATCTTCGGAGCAAACTTTTCTCGACTTTTCAAATACTCCAATGCTTTATTATTATTGCCAAAGAAATGTGCCATCTTATTTTTGTCAAAGTCTTCAAAATGTTGTTGATGATTATTTGCAAATAAAAAACATTGAAAATATTGATGTAAAGGAAGTTCCAGTTGTTGTTTATTCCAATTATCCTCTTAATTGGTTCGATATGACGGATGGAGTTCTAAATGCAATGCGACAATATATTATCGTAGAATTTATATATCGTAATTATGAGCCTTTTCGAGTGATAAATAATCATAGTATTTGGGTAAGTAAAGAATTTTCTCCATCGTTTAGCGATACTGTGCACCAGATGGACGCACTTGTTATTGAACCTAAAACTTACGATTATAGGAAATCAGCAGGGATTATAAACGATTTTTTTAAAAAATCTGAGTATAGCGATTTACAGTTACTTGGTAAGGGAGAGATTATTCCAGATAAATATGATGGTTCTGTTACTTATAGTATAGATAAAAAAACAGGCTGCGGAATTCCAGTTTTTGTTAAAATATATGTTAATGAGCCTGTGGACGGAGAAGTGATAAATGTGGTTATAACAAATGATGAGTGTTATATAGGGACTGTTCTTTTTACAATTGAAAAAAATAGATATGAATATATGCTTATGTTAAGCAATCATTATTTATGGTATGTTTGTAAACCTACTTATTTAAACATTAAGCTTGATTCGGAAACAGAAATAAAAATGGTTGAATTTTATCAAGATAAAAGATATGAATACTAGAACTAAATTATTTATAGACAAATCTATTGCTAAGCCTTTCGCATACTTGCTAAATTTTTTGGTCCGGATTGTCGGTAAAATTGCACGTATCAACCATAATCTTGATAAGGATTTTAAAACAATCGCAGTATGTAAATTTAAGGGTATGGGCAGTATTATACAATCAACGCCGATGTTACAAGCATTACGAAAGAAATTTCCCTCCGCCGAAATAATATATGTTAGCTCAAAATCAAACGAGGCCTTCTTAAAAAAAATAAATTTGATTGATACAGTTGTAGTTGTTGATGACAGCGGCTTATTTAAATTCATTTGGACAAATTTCTCAGCATTGTTTTTTCTGATAAAAAAGCATCCTGAAGTTTATTTTGACCTTGAAATATATTCCGATTACAGTACCATTTTTACAACTTTTTCATTGTCTAAAAATAGAATCGGATTTTATTTAAGATCAAGTACTTTCAGAATGGGAATTTACACGCATATGATGTTCTTTAATACTCGTGTGCCAGTATCAAAAGCGTATCTTCAATTGTCTAAAATTCTTGATTGTGAAACAGAGGATTTAAGCCTTTATAATTTTGCAAGTAAAGGATTGCAGCCAAAAAAACTATCTGATAATTATATTGTTATTAATCCTAATGCGTCAGACTTAAGATTAGAGCGAAGATGGGGGAAACAAAATTTTATAGACCTTATAAGTTATATGTTGGATAAATATCAAGAATTGGATATTTTGCTTATTGGAAGCAAAGATGAAATTGAATATACAGGTGAAATCTCAAAAGAATTTTCTAATAAAAGACTTATTGATACATCAGGAAAAACATCTCTTGATGAGCTTATCAGTATTATTGCAAATGCAAAACTGATGATTACAAATGATACTGGTCCTATGCATATTGCATTTTCATCAAATACTCCAGTAATTTGTTTTTTTGGTCCATGTTCTCCAGAACAATATGGTATTAGTAAAAATGCATATCCAATTTATAAACCAATTTATTGCAGCCCTTGTGTTCACGATTTTGAAACTCCACCTTGTAAAGGAAATAATTCCTGTATGAATCTTATTTCTTGCGATGAAGTTGTAAAGATTGTTGACCAAATTTTAAATAATCAAAATCCTAAAATCGAGAATTCTAAATTTGTTTATTCATACGAAAATAAAGTTCTTGGAATGGTAAATCGGTAAAAAAATTGCTGTTTTTTTAATGAAAACCATGCGTGCTTTGAAAACTTAGTTTTATCTTCGAGAATTATTAATGCGAATCAAGGGTTGGATATCAACAATCGGGTGTTGATATAAACCTCTGATTATCAATAAAATAGCCCTATAAAAATTAGGACAAAAGCCTGAGAATCAGTATCTTAGATGTATTATTCACAAAACATTTAAAGATATGATTCCCGAGCTTAAGATTACAAAGTTAATAGAAATTTACTTTTATGTCTGCAAAAGATACGAAGAAGATTTAAAATATTATTGCGAACGATTCAGCAACAATGACAAGCCAATATTTACCGATCAAGAAATTATGACAATTTATTTGTTTGCCGTACATGAGAAGCAACGTTTTAAAATAAAGCAGATTCATCAATTTGCAAATGATTATTTACTTTCATGGTTTCCTAATCTTGTTAGCTATGCTGCATTTAACAATAGAATAAACAGATTATCTGAAGCATTTAAGTTGCTTGCAAAATCCTTGCTTGAGGAATATGTGCCAACAGATTGTTGTAAAGACCAAAGTCTATTAGATTCAATGCCAATTATTACATGTTCTGGAAAGAGAACCCCAAAAGTTGCAACAGAAATTGTAAATAAAAGTATTTGCTCAAGTAAGGGAATGTATTATCATGGATTAAAATTTCATGCCTTAGCATTTCGACGAATAGATAAATTGCCGTTCCCAGAACAACTACTTGTCACTTCTGCATCTGTAAACGACTTATATGTATTTAAAGATGCGTGGTCATCAATTACAGACAGGTGCTTTTGGGGAGATAAGATTTATTGCAATAAAGATTTCTTTGTAGACCTTGAAAAGAGCAAAGGTTCTGTTATGTTAACACCTGTAAAATCCATAAAAGGTCAGACAGAGCAGGATAAACAACGGGATAGGGCATTTAATGATTTATATTCAAAAGCTGTATCAAAAGTGAGACAACCAATTGAAGGGTTTTTCAACTGGCTTATTGAAAAGACAGATTTTCAAAGGGCTAGCAAAGTTAGATCAACTAAAGGTTTGATGGTTCATGTCTTTGGAAAATTAGCTGCTGCTTTTATTAACTTAATATTTTAACCCTTGATTCGCATTATTAACTAGAGTTATTGTAAATAAGCCGCCAGTAGGAATATGAAATTTTACAATAAAGTATGCCATGAACGATATAATTATTTCAATATTTGGTATTTTTGTAGGATTTAAATATTTCTACAAACTTAATATAGGGTATTTAAAAGATGATGATACGACTAATTACAATAATATCAATGTTAATATTATTGTTGGGCTGCGATAGTTCGACAAAAAATGAACTGTCAAATTCGATCATTCCTTCAAATAATGACATAGCTATAGCAATCATAGAGGATACTAATTTAGTAAAAAATCAGATAGAAGATACTATAAAATGTATAATACAAAATCAAACCATCGTCAAAGACAAGAATATTAGCGAGGAAAATACAACAAAACAGACACATACAATTGGCAGATATATAGAGCTCCCTAGTGACGATAACTGGAATGGAAAACCGATGACTCAGCAAATAGAAATTCCTGAAAATGTTTGGAATAATTTTCCCGATACGCTTGCAAAATTGGCAGTTGCTCGTTATAAAACTTATGATTACTATTTTTCAATAGCCATTGCCGATAATTTTGAACAAGGCATATCGACTGTAATGGTTATGTATCCAAAAAAGTTAATTTTCCGTTTTCAATTGTTTGAGAATCAATATAGGTCAACTCCTTATGCAATAAAAGAAATAACTGTTAGACGAAACGAAAATGGTGAACCTTATGCAGAAACAAACGCCCTGTAACTTGCGGTTTCTGCCATATTCGGTTTGCAGTAATACGGTAGGTTAATAATCTTTTAACGATTCTGGATTTTCAAGCTTTTTAACTCTATCATTATTAAAAACATTTTTTAAGATTATATCAGAGCCAGCTACAAGTATTGTTGTGTCAGTAGTATTTTCTAAAAGGTCTTTGAGAATATTATTTGCATCTTTTTGTGATATCTTTGAAACAAAAAAACAAACTAAATATTTGCAATGCAGTATGTTGGCTGTCTTTATGACATCAATTGTTGGTACGTTTTGACCAATGTAAACTGGGCTTTCTCCTCTTGATTTAAGCAAATAATAGGAATATAGCAGACCCAATTCGTGATATTCATTTTCGGGAAGAAATAGTAGATACTCCGATTTGTGGTTTGTGATTTTTGGTAACTTATCTATTTCTGCAAAAAGTTTCTGTTTCAAAAGATTTGAGACAAAATGCTCGTGTGCTGGCGTAATTGAATTTGTTTGCCAAAGCATCCCAATTCTATCAATAAGTGGATAAATGAGTAATTCAATTGTGCTTTCAAAACCATCAGATGCTATGTTATCTTCAAGTATTTTCATAAATTCTAAAGCATCAAAGTTTATCATATTTATGATTAGTGGTTCAATAAGAGATTTTTTGATTGTGCTGTATTTGCTAAGTACTAATGTGTTAAGCTCATTGCCGTTGTATTTGCTTAATTGGGATATTTTGTAACCTAATTTTATTAATATGCCAATATTCAAAAGTTTCTTTAAATCATTATCAGTATAATATCTTATGTTAGTTTCTGTTCGGTTTGGCTCTAAAGCATTGTATCTTTGTTCCCAAATTCTTATTGTGTGTGCCTTGATACCAGAGATTAATTCTAAATCTTTTATTGTGTAGTATTGTTTGCTGACAATCTTGATATTATCAATATTTTTAGCTTTCATAAACTAATTTCATTGTTTGTTTAATGTATATAACATAAAATTAAACAAAATTGTTTAATACGAAGAATAAAGTGTAGGTTTTTTATGAATTTTGAACGAACTTGATAATATTTTTAATTCCCTTGTCAAATTCTTCTTTTTCTCGGGCGATATTAATTCTAATGTACTGTTTCCATTCTTCGCCAAAATGTTGTCCAGGAATTATGGCTGTTTGATGTTTTTCGTAGAGATCGAGTCCAAATTGTAGTCCATCATTGAAGTTTGCAGGAAGTTTTGCCCAAATAAAATAGCCTCCGTCTGTTGGTAAGCAGTTAAAGTTATTCGCGTTAAGCAAATTTTCCGCAAACGCCATATTGTCGAAAATCACATTTTTAATTTCATCAATGTAATTTTGTGTATTCCCAGCTTCGAGATATCTTGCAAGAGCTTCTTGAAAAGGTGCGGGACTTGATAAACCGATGTAATCGTGAATGTATGATATCTGTTCGACATGCGAATTATGACAGAAGAAGTAACCTATACGCCAACCTGTAATTGAGAATTTTTTTGAAAAGCTATTAACGTAAAAAATATATTCAGAAATTTTATCAGTAGGATAATATGGTTTTCCTTCGGTTAGATAAAGGTCTTTGTAAACTGCATCAATAATTAGAAATATCTTATTTGTATTACAAATATTAATCAAAAAATCAAACTCGTCTTTAGTTAAAATCTTTCCGTAAGGATTTCCTGGCGAGGCTAAAAAAATCAGTTTTATTTTGTTTTGAGAGATACTTTTCAGCAACTCGTCTTTGTCAAAATATGAATTAGTTTTGGTGCTCACCGAGTAAAAATTATTGCCAAATATTTTTGGTAAATGGATATACGATTCGTAGGCAGGCGAGAATGCTAAAACATTTAGTTTTGATTTTAATTTGTTGTTAAGATAAGTGTAAATTAGAGAAATTGCCTCGGTAGCTCCGTTTGTTACGAATAAACTTGTTTCGGCGTTTACCTCTTGATACATTTTTAGAATTTCGTTTCTAAGTTTTAGATTGCCTAATCCTGGAGCATATTGATGGAAATCTTCGCATATTGTTTTGCTGAGTATTTCGATTAGTTCTTTAGGTGGTTGAAAACCCGGAATGCCTTGAGCAAGATTAATCCCACCATGTGTTTTAACAAGATTGCTAAAAAATCCAATTAACGAACCGCTTATTTTTTGACTTATTACCATAATATATTGAATTTAAACATCAAATCAAAGAATGAACTTTTCAAAAGTATTTGATTTATTTATTGTATGATTTTATTACTTCCTCAGACACTATATCAATATCCAATACAACAAAACCATCTACTGAGTAGTTGAAATCGGGATCTACATTAAAGTCCAGTATTTTTCCGCCAAGCGACAAATATTTTTTAATCAAAACTGGAACTCCAAAACCATTTATGTCTATATCTCTTATTAACCTATCTAATGTTGAAATGTCCTTACCAAAAGTACTAAGTAAAATTTCGTGGTAATGGTTTAATTTGTAAGTAAATGGTGTTTTGCATTCTATCATTTGAGCTAACTCATCCCAATGATGTTTACGCTTTAAATATTCAATCATTAGGATTTTAGAGTTTTCCGAATATAAACTTGAAATACTTACTGGGCCAATAAGGTATTTGTATTGTGGGTATTTCTGAGTGACAAAATAAATCCCTTTCCACAGCAAAAATAGTGGTAGTGCTTTTCTTTGATATTGTTGGACAATAAATGAGCGTCCCATTTCCATGGATTTTTCTAAATAAGGGATAAAATCTTTTTTCAGTTTAAAAAGAGTATTGATGTAAAATCCGTCACCTCCTTTTTCTTTTAGAATATCCAATCCAATTCCTATGCGATATGCTCCCACCAAGCAATTTTCATTTTCGTCCCAGATAAAAAGGTGTTTGTAATACTGGTCAAAAGTATCAGTATCATACTCTTTGCCAGTACCTTCGCCTATCGCACGGAATGTAATCTCTCTTAGCCGCGAAATTTCTCTAAAAATATTTGGTATTTCTTTTGTTGAAGCAAAAAAGCATAAATAATTATCTGTTTTAAAAAGTAAATTGTTTGAGGTAATCGCTTTTATCTCGTTTGATAAAACTTGCTTTTCAGTTTCGTGTATTATTTCTTTGGTTTGAGAATCTTTGCTTTCTTTATGTCTTTTTAACATACAATCATCAGCAAGACAATAAGTTTTTGCTTTAAGAATTTCTGCTAAATCTTTGTTGTTATCAACTGACTTTACAATTTTATTGGTTAAATGACCGCTAAATCTGATGTAAATACTGGTGTTTTTTTTCTTTAGTAATTCACGAGGCAACATTGCTGTTCTTAAAGCAGGGTGTATTTTACCCATAAGGTGGAATAGCCAGGAGTTTTGACCCGATATATATCCCGAAATTATTGGAGTGTCATAAGCCTTAATTAGTTTCATCATATTTGATTGCCAGTCTCTGTCTTCAACGATTTTAGAGCCTTTATATCTTGTTGAAACCTCGCCTGCTGGAAGCAAACAAACCGCATACCCGTCTTCTAAATGTTTATACATTTCTTTAAGTCCCGAAAGGCTTGAGAAATCTTTTTTACGTGTTTCAAATGGGTTGACCTCGAATAGATATGGAGCTATAGGCTCGATTCTTCGGAGTAGGAAATTTGCTATGAATTTTGTGTCGGGTCTAAGTTCAAGAATAGTTTTAGAGATTGCGAGTGCATCTAAACCACCGTAAGGATGATTAAAAAGAAATACAACAGGACCTGTTTTAGGAATTAATTTAATATCTTCATCGTTTTTTAGCAATTTGATATTTTTATATGAAAGGCAATTTGCGGTAAATTCTTTAGGCGTTTCAGCATAACACTTATTATACATTCTATTTAATCTGTTAACACTGAAGACAAACATTATAAAACCCGAAATAATACCGCCAAAAAAACCTTTGAGCTTTAGTCCGTTTTGGATCTCTTTTTTGCTAACAATTTTATGTTTTCTTTCGGACACCTTGATTTTTTTTTTAAGATTACAAATATGCAAAAATTAAGCTTAAAAATGAAGAAAAACAAAAATATTTAAAAGATGTTGTGATACTTTGACTTTTTAATGATGCTATGCCTCTAATCAATTGATGATTGCGATGATTTATTTATAAGAAAAGGAATGTAAATTACAAACATAATTGTACCCGAAATTAAGATTATAATTCCTGTTAAAATAAATGCAGTATGTATGGAGTACAAATCGGCTATCCAACCGACCATAGGACCGAAACACGCAAAGAAGATTCTAATAATAAAATTTCTGACAGATAGAACCGTAGCTCTGATTTCGGGTTTGCATAATCTGTTGATGTAGTCTTTTAGTACTGGAGTTGCAACTCCTCGGGCTATATAAAAGAGCCAAATTATAACAAAGACAATCTTTAAATCTGTTATCCCAATAAAAATGTATGAGCCACTGATAATTATTAGGATAAGTAATAATGTTAAAAAACTTCCAAAATATTTTTCAAGTTTATATGCAAAAATTGTCGCAATTCCAACGCTTAGGTTCAGTATAGACCAAGCAATACCAATTTGATATTCCGAGAAATTTTGAACATCTTTTAAATAAGCCTGAATAAACCAAGCCATTGTTAATGTAGCACATCCAATAATCGATGAGAAAAATATATTTACAGACAAATGTCTTGATTTGAATAAGGAGAATTTAACAATCGATAATATTTGTGCCAGAGCTTTACTTTTATTTTGTTGCACACGATAAGGTTCTATGAGCATAATGGCTGCCGGAATAGCAATAAATGCAATTGCTGTTTGCCAATAAAAAGGTGTGCGAAGACTTATCTCTGCCAAAAACCCTCCAGCAATCGCTGCAATAGTTTCGGCAAAATTACCAATTGATAAAATGCGTCCTTCGTATTTTATATAGTGTTTTTCTTTATTATTTAATTTTAAACTATCGTATAGCAATGCAGAATCGCTGCCGCTAATAAAACTTTGACCGATGCCAAGTATTAATTCGGCGATTAAAAAACCTAAAAAACCATAACTAAAGCTGTAAACGGCAAATCCTAATGTTCCTAAAATTGCACCGAGGATAATTGTGTTTTTTCTGCCCCATACATCGGCAAGATAGCCAGAGGGAATTTCGAGTACAATTATTGCAATCGAATATATTGCTTGTAATGTTAAAACATCTCGTAAACTTAGCCCGTTTTCTTGATAAAAAAGTACAATTATAGGCATATACAACATAAACCATTTGGCAATTTTAATTAAATATAGTAGGCTTATGTTTTTACTATATGCTTTCACCTTTTGTGATTTTTGACAAAGATATAAAAAGCTATAAGAGTTTTAGGGATTGTAAAATAATTGTGTTTAAAATCCTATATGTCGAACTCAGATTTATAGTAATCCAATTATATTGCTTTAACTGATATTAAATTGTGGATAAAATTTTAAAATTAAGATTGTGCAATTATGTTTAATTTAAGTAGGATTGATTACTTTTGTGCAAGAAAGAAAATAAAGTATGGAATTCGATAATATTCTTAGCGATTTAAAAAATAAAATTTACAAACCTATTTATCTGTTTTATGGTGATGAGGGATATTTTATTGATGAACTTACAAATTTTATTGCGGCAAATGTTTTAACCGAATCCGAAAAAGCATTTAATCAAACTATTCTTTATGGTAAGGATACTAATGTTTATTCCGTAATTGAACAAGCACGTCGTTTTCCGATGATGGCTAATTTGCAGGTAATAATTGTTAAGGAGGCCCAGCAAATTGATAAATTTAAAGATTTTGAAACTTATGTGCAAAATCCAGTAAAATCGACTTTACTTGTTTTTAGTTTTAAAAATACTGCTAAATTTGATAAGCGCACAAAAATTTATACGCAGATTTCAAAGCAAGGTGTAATTTACGAATCTAAAAAGAAATATGAACGAGAAGTTTATTCGTGGATAACTTCTAAATTGGCAAATGAAAATCTGACTATACATCCCGAAGCATTGCGATTGCTTTACGAAAGCATTGGAGCCGACCTTTCCAGGTTAGCGAGCGAAATAAAGAAACTTAAAATTACCGTCTCCGATGACAGAACGCAGATACAGAAAGATGATGTGGCACAAAACATTGGAGTAAATAGAGATTTTAATGTTTTTGAACTTCAAAAAGCTCTTAGTAGTAAAGATAAATTAAAAGTTTATAAAATTGTTGATTATTTTGCAAAAGATAAAAAAAACAATCCGCTTATAGCAACAGTTGCCCGATTATTTGAATACTTTAAAAAAGTTCTTATTTACCACAGTCTTAGCGATAAAAGCCAATATAATGCAGCGGCGGCTTTGGGAGTAAACAAATTTTTTGTTGATGAATATAAATTGGCTGCCAATAATTATAGTCTTGGCAAATTAATTAGTATAATTTCATATTTACGCGAAACAGACGCAAAACTAAAAGGAGTTGGAGCGGTTAATCCTGAAGATGGAGACCTCGCTAAAGAACTGTTTTATAAGATTTTACATTAAATGAACATAGTTTTAATTATAGTTATTATAACAGGAATTGTTACGTATATGTCGTGGCAAAAAAAAGAGCTGTTTTCAAAATTACTGTTTTCTCCTTATCTCATATTTAAAAAAAATGAATATCACCGTATTATTACTCATGGTTTTGTTCATGCAAATTGGCCTCACGTACTTATAAACATGCTTGTTTTTTGGTCGTTTGGCTCTGTTTTGCTTGTTTATTTTGATATTTTTTGGGATAGCTTTGGTAATATGCTTTTTATTGTTTTTTATCTATTAGCTATTGTTTTCTCTTCATTATTTTCGCTGTTTAAACATAAAGACAACTCTACTTATTCGGCTGTGGGAGCGTCAGGGGCAGTATCGGCAGTAGTTTTTGCTTCTATCTTTTTTGACCCATGGAATAAAGTTTATTTTTTCGGTATTTTGCCTATTCCAGGTATAGTGTTTGGTGCAATTTATCTTATATATTCATACCGAATGTCAAAACGAGGAAGCGACAATATTGGTCATGATGCACATTTTTGGGGAGCAGTATTTGGCTTTGTTTTTCCACTCATATTAAAACCAGAGCTTTTGCAATATTTTATTAATCGAATAACGACAATCCCATTATGAAAAAGGCAGTTTTTATTGATAGAGACGGCGTTATAAACTATGAACCAGGACATTATACTTGTTCGGCCGATGATTTCATTATTAATGACGGCGTGGGTGTGGCGATAAACTTACTTAAAAAGCATGATTTCTTAGTAATAGTAATCTCAAATCAGGGAGGGATTGCTAAAGAACTTTATACCGAGAATGATGTATTAGAAATGCACATAAAATTTTGTGAGTATCTTGCTACTTATAATACGCAAGTTGATGATTTCTATTTTTGTCCGCACCACGACGAATTTGGTAAATGCTTATGCAGAAAACCTCAATCTTTGTTGTTAGAAAAAGCAATGGCAATTTATGATATTGAGCCGTCAGTATCATTTATGATTGGTGACCGCCACCGAGATGTAGAGGCTGCAAAAAGATGTGGAGTTAAAGGGATTATGATAGAATCCAATCAAAATATTTATGAAACTTGTCTAAATATTGTAAATAACAATCTGTAATGGCAAGACACTTAATGCTAAATAGCGAAATACTTCCTGCCGATAAACCTTGTTTGTTTGCTAATAATCGAGGATTAAAATACGGAGATGCTTTTACCATAGCTTTACGCGGAAATTCATCAAAAGTGTTTTTGTTTGACCAATATTTTGAGCTTTTTATAAAATATATAAAAAAGCTTAAAATGGAAGTTCCAGTTTTATTCAAAAAGTCAATATTTGAAACGGATATTGAATTATTATTGCAAAAAAATCGAATTTATCAAGGGTTTAAAGCTGAAGTTACTGTATTTAGAAACGCATCAGAAACAAAACTGTCTAATGATAATACGGTTTCAATTTTAATTACTGTTAAAAAAACTGAAAAAGAGTGGTTTCAATTAAATAGTAAAGGACTTAAAATTGATATTGCCGACTGGTTTTATATCCCCGATTTTATATCAAAAAATAATATTATCTCTATTTTTAGCGAAGAGTTGCTTTTAAGTAACAATTTGCATTTTGCTGATGCAGACCAATGGTTACTAACAAATGAAAAAAAGATTATTTTAAGAACTGCCGATGCAGTATTGTTTTGTGTAAAAGGAAAGTCTGTTTATATTCCTAAAACCATTCTCCCAAATTATTATAAAGTCTTTGCAAATTTTGTTTTAGGTATTCTGCAAGAGTTTGATTATCAGATTTATAAAGCTGATATTACAAATTCTGATTTAGCCGAATTTGATGAACTGTTTCTTGTTGACCCAGTTAATGGCATTCGGTGGTGCCTTGCGTATAAAGAAAAGAGATATTTTCACAAAACTTCAGAAAATCTATTGGACTCTATCAATGAGCGATTGCAAAACAATCAGGTTTAGCAGATACTTCTTGCGAATCAACTTATTACAAACACTATTTATCAATTATTAAAATTTCAACTCTTCTATTTAGGTCTTCTTCACGAAAATTACGCTCCTCAGGGAAACGTTTAAATTCTGACCCCAATCCTACATAAGTCATTCGCTTGGCTTCAACTCCACCTTTTATTAGATAATCATACACGGTCTCTGCTCGATTTGCACTTAATTCATTGTTTTCGTTAATTCTATCCCAACCATCTAAACCATCAGATTGGCAACATATATGTCCTTGGATTTCGATTTTAAGTGTAGGATTATTTTGCATTGCTAAAAGTAATTGTTTTAGAGCGTTCTCCGATTCGGATTTAAATAATGGAGTTCCACCATGAAATATAATGTTGTCGAGAATGATATTTTCACCAATTACAAGTTTTTCTTCACTCAAATCTGCAAAAATTGGAATAACTTTGAGTTCTTCTGGAGAATCTTCTTGCTCTTCTTCAAAGTGTTGCGAGATATTTTTTTTATTTTCGTTATCATCGTGATAAATAAAAATAAGTTTAGTGACTCGATGTTGTAAAATTCCTCTATCATCGGGGTTTATGCGATTTTCGTGTGAGCTAAAAGGATGTATTCCCATGCCTTTACATTCGCTAATTAGATTTTTGGAAACTTCTTGCGAAATAAGAAATGATTTTGTTGCATTTGCACGTTTGTCGGAAAGACGTTTGTTATGGTCGGCAGGACCCAGAAAATCGGTGTAAGAATAAATCTTAATATCTACAACATCATTTTTTAATTTATTGCGGATTTCATTTTTCCATTCTCCCTCTAATTTATCATCATCAATACTATAATAAATAGTTAGCGTATCAGATATTTGAGAAAAACTCAGCGTAGAAATACATAATAAAATCAAAGGGAATATATTCTTTATAAAACGCATAACAGTTTTTTTATTAAGTATAAACTCCAAAATTGAGCATTTTATTTTATTATACCAACTAAATTATTAAACAATCAATTTACATAAGGTATTTTGTGATTACATTGATATTATTTCGCCGAAACAGAATTTTATTTTATTTTTGCATAAAATTGGTCCCATAGTTCAACGGATAGAATAGCAGTTTCCTAAACTGTAGATCCAAGTTCGATTCTTGGTGGGACTACATCATAAAAAAAGAAAGTTTGCAAATAGTAGTATTTGCAAACTTTTTTAGGGTTTAAATAAAAATAATTTTGCATAAATACAGGTTTATTTGCTATCTTTGTTTATCAAAAACAATAATAATAATCTTATGATAAACAAATTAACCGCATCACTATTCCTTTCGCAGCACAAAAACAAAAAAGGGCTATGTAAACTCTACAATTAAAAGGTGGCGGTTGTAGTTGGAGAGCCGGTTGGCGAATGAGTATTTTTTTTAATGCTTTATAACTTGTCGTTATGTATGCTTTTTGTAGGACATTTTTTATTATGAAAGAAATTACATTCGAAAAAACACATGTACGTAGGTTTAGATTTAACGACCTATATCTCGAAAAAATGAAACTATTAAAGCAACATGATGTTAAGGTTTCTCAATTTGTTAGAGATGCTTTTAATGAAAAGTTTAAAAGAGAATTTGATTAATTTAAAAAGGCTGATAATGATTTGCCTTTTTGATATTTTATTATATTTGTATAATCATTTAATTTAAAAGAAATGGCAGTATTAAAAAAAGAAAATTTAGAACACTCAGAGGCTTTAAGATATATTGCTAATGCGAAAACAATACTTAAAGAAAAGGCGGGTAAAAATGGAAATTTCTATACTGATGGTAAATATGTTAGTATGGCTTGCAATACAGCTTGGGGAGGTGTTTTAATCGTCTTGAATGGTAAAATGAAAAGAGAAAATGTTAAATTGCCTGCAAAAAACAGAATGAATGTAGATATTTACAGGGAGTATTTGAGTAAGAAAAATAAAACAATTTTAAAGTGCTTTAATTCGGCATACAATCATCTTCATTTATTTGGCGGTTACGATAAAGAGTTGTCTGTCGCAAACACAAAAGCCGGCTTGGATTTCGCACAGCAAATAATAGATTGGTGTAAATAAATGTTTACCAAAAAAAACAAATCACAACTACGCAATAGCAACACTTTAAACTATTTATTTGTATTCTTGGTGGGACTACATCATAAAAAAAGAAAGTTTGCAAATAGTAGTATTTGCAAACTTTTTTAGGGTTTAAATAAAAATAATTTTGCATAAATGCAGGTTTATTTGTAAGCCCAGATAAGTTTGATAATGTAAAAAAACAAGTTGTAAAATTAAGGTTTAATGCTACGTATTTTCTTTATTTGAGCTGGTTTTATAGAACTGTGGTAAATTGCAAGAACCTCTCCTGTAGTAGGTTTAATGCGATAAAGGATTATGTATTTACCTACTATAATATTGCGGTAGCGTTTTTTTTTGTTGGTAGAAATTTGTTTTCGGGATAGAATTGATGTTGAGTTAAAAGCGTTTTAATAATTTTACGCACATTACGCAGGAATGCATTAGCAATGCTTACTCCAAATATTTGCTCTCCAAAATCTACTGCATTAAAAAGCATTGCATCAAAAACAGCAGTAGTAACAATTCGCTTAACATGTTCTTGTTTTTTAGGGATTGTACTTAAGTTAGATTTCTTTCCTGTTGCCATTCTTTGATTTTCTTATCTAATTCTGAAATTGGAGATTTAGTAGATTTCTCAGACTTTTTTACCATATCTTTAAAATCATCTACCGTTATTTCTGGATTTTGGTCCGCTGGTTTGGTCCAGTCTATTTTCTTTTTTGCGGTTTCAGATGTCATAGTAATAGTAATAGTGTTTATTCTTATACCGGCAAAATTAACAAAAAGTTTTCATTATCTTGGATAAAATCTAAAACAACACATATTCTCTAATTACAGTTTTAGATCTTGTTTCTTGCTTAAAGTCGGTTGTACTATTATCAATATATGTTTTTTGCCTTGTAGGAATTTGCTATCAGTTGCAATAAAATTAAATTGTTCATAATTAAAAAAATATTTTACATTTGAGTTATTTTATTTTGAGTTATCTTTGTATTAGAAAAGATTTAAGCAGTGTTTTAGCCCCTGAAATATGCTCTATTCCTAAATCAAAATTTAATACACTTGCAATAACTCCAGCATCTCCGCTAAACATTGCAAAACCACTAATAACAAGGCCTACTAGACCGATAAATAATAAAATAATTTTTTTCATAATTGTACGACTTTTTTTAATAAAACTAAATTGATTAACTCTTTTACTCTTTTAATTTGTGCAACTCTCTAAGCTGCTTTTTTCTTATTGAAACCTAGCGTAGATTTTACATACTGTTTAGTTTCCCCATCTTCGTTTACTGTAACAATTTCTTGTTTAGTAAAGTACTGTATCATCATTACAACAATCACAAATACTATTGCAACAAAAATGACATTTTGTAAACTCACAGCCTTAACTGCTCCTTTTGTTACTTGCGCAACTGGTTTTGGTGTGTCCATTCCTAATAATTTTAAATTAAACTTAAATTGAAAATGTAAATATCAGGAATAAAATTACGCTTGTCATTGCGTGTCATTGCGTAACATTGTTGCAGAATGTTGCAGAATGTCGCAGAATGTTGCAGAATGTTGGTCTATTTCAAAACTTTTTGTTAATTTTGCCGTTATAACAATAAAGACTTATAAGTATGGCTACAATTATAATTGAATACGATGCACGCAATAAGATTGCAAAGAAAACGATAGAGTATATTCTTTCATTAGGTATATTTAAGGTTAAAAGAATAACTGGTATCGACGAGGCTCTGGAAGATATAAAACATGGAAGAGTTACCAAATGTAAAGACTTTGATGATTATTTAGTAAAAGTAGGTTAATATGTATTCTATTGATTTTACTAATAAATATTTGTCAGACCTAAAATTGGCAAGAAAAAGAAAGTTTGACGAAACAGAACTCAACAAGATTATTAAACATCTATCTACAAGTAGTGATCCTCTCCCAGAGAAATATCGAGACCACAAATTAACAGGCAATTATAAGGGTTTGAGAGAATGCCATATTAACCCAGATTGGCTATTGATTTACGATAAAGAGAAAAAAATTGAAGTATTAACTCTTATGCGTACCGGCACACACGCAGACCTGTTCTAATTACCTCCTAAGCTTCCGCATTATCTTATTCCTTGATACAAAGGCTGTTCTCCGCCTTTCGTCTATTGAATTTATAAACTTATTACATCTATAAGCCTGTGTTTCTCGATAAACTGCAGCCATACAAAGTACTAAGTGTACCCAAACACTTTAATATGCTTTTTAATATTATTCCCACTCAACAAATATACATCGAATAAAATATTTACACAAACTTTATAGCTGGTATTTAACAAATTTAGAATAATTATAAACAACTGGTACACAGAGAGTTAAAAACGTATAGCGAACACAGCAACGAACACAGCAACGAACCCAGCAACGAACACACCTATTAGTGAATTAATTATTAATTACTTTTTAATTAATTAATTTAAAAAGGTTTTATTTTCTGATTTTTTTATTTTTTTGAAAAAGAAAAAACTTGTGCGAAAAAAGAAAAAGCAACAAAGCCTGTTAAGGAGATTGCTAAAACAAAAAAAAGGAAAAAACCCTTAAATATGTTTGGTTTTTTTAAAGGCAAAATCTTTTATGTAGGAAAAGAAGATGTTTTTAATTTAGCTTAACAGTTATGTAAACATAGCCGCTATTACTGGCAGCTCCACGGAAACCAATTGCATTAATGGTTCCCTTTTTTGATACATATTCTAATCTTATTTAGTTACTAAATTTAATAGAAAATCTCTTTTGTCTGGAGAAACTTCGAATGTTACAGAAATACGTTCTGGAGTATTTATGGAATCAATATCAACGTATTTTTTTGGATATGTGATAATATCAATCAAAGAAAAACCAAGCCCTTTTGCGACTAACTCCAAAGTTTCTAAGTCAGGTTTTGTAGCACCACGTTCAAATCGTGCATATTTTGCTTAAGTAATACCAATTTTATCAGCGAAATACTCCTAGCTATAATCCATTGACTCTCTAATTCTTCTAACATTATCAAGTATATATTTCATAGTTGTAAGTTTAAGTCGCTTAAAATCAGAACAGTAGTCATTTTGTGTACTTTATAAGTCAAAATTTGTTGTAATTAATTTGGAGGTAGTCATTTTCCGACTTGTCTTTGTGAAAGTAAGTAATCAAAAATAGAACCAAGCTTTTAAAAACAACAAACAAAAATTAGTAATATGGACACACTCGAAAAGAAATTAAATGAATTTGACCGCAAAATACATTTGAGCAAATGCGAACAATTTACAAAGAATTACTAGAGTTAAAGGCAGAGGGAAAGGAATTGCCACCCGAAATTACAGAGAAAGAATTTTGGTGTATGGGAAATGTTTTAATTCTGTACGAAATAAAATCTGTTGATAGAATTATAAAAAAGGACTATTGCAAGCTTTACTTACAAGTAATAATCGCACGGAAAACAAAAAGATATTCGTTAGATTTGTTTGTAAGTCCTAGCAATTTTGATAATGTAAAAAACAAGTTGTAAAATTAAGGTTTAACGCTACGTATTTTCTTTATTCGAGCTGGTTTTATAGAACTGTGGTAAATTGCTAAAACCTCGACTGTAGTAGGTTTAATGCGATAAAGAATTATGTATTTACCTAAAATAACATTGCGATACAGTTTTGTTTTTGTAGGTAAGAATTTATTCTCTGGGTAAAGTTCGTAAAGTGTAGATAGTTGTTGAACTCTCTTTTCTATTTCCTTATCAAGTGTTAAAGCTAGTGCATATCCAAACTGTTCTGCAGCATATTCAATAACTCGCTTTGCTTTTAATCTTTTAGAAACTTTTTGCGCCATTCTTTTCGGTTTTCTCTGTACTGTTCAATAGATAAAAACGGCCCCTTTTCAGTTTCTTTAACCATATCTTTAAAATCATCTACGGTTATTTCAGGATTTTGGTCCGCTGGTTTGGTCCAGTCTATTTTCTTTTTTGCGGTTTCAGATGCCATAGTAATAGTAATAGTGTTTATTCTTATACCGGCAAAATTAACAAAAAGTTACATTATCTTGGATAAAATCTAAAACAACACATATTCTCTAATTACAGTTTTAGATCTTGTTTCTTGCTTAAAGTCGGTTGTACTATTATCAATATATGTTTTTTGCCTTGGAATTTATGCTATCGCTTGTAATAAGATTAAGTTTTTCATAATTAAAAAAATATTTGACATTTGTTTTAATTTGAGTTGTTTTTGTATTGTCTCTGCTTTCTATAGAGTGGAGCTTTTGCAAAACTCAAAGTGGGGACATTTTATTTGCATTATACTTTGTTATTAGTCTTAGGGATTGTAAAACAACGGCGAAGCCCTCACGACCAAAGGAAGTAATAAACTAGTCACTTCGACTGGCCAGCACAGCTGTCAAAGAGAAATAGTTTAACTATTCAGAGAGTACACTACTCTGCCATAATAAAGTTTTCTTTTTTCTTATGCTTTTCACATGTGTTCGATTTGTTTTAAGAAAATTAACTTAAAAAAGCTCAAATTTAAGAGTGGAAAAGACCTAAATTGGAAATAATACCGATTATTTACTTTTATTTTAATATTATTATATGTTGCTTTTACATCAGTTAAACGGAATAATACCGATTATGGCAGGCAATATTGGTAACATGGATTTTAGATTAATGCTAAATACTTTAAAAATTATATCGAACTCAGGCTAAAAGTTTTATTTTTGTTGAAATAATTTATCTTGCGGAGGGAAAACCTTATTATCTCGTTAAATGTGCGTAGAATAATACATATATTTGTTGCATAATTTAAAATTGTGATTGTAAATTAAAAACTTCAAAATGGGCAAAAAATACCAAATGCTCTCAAGATACAGCCTTGAGAGACATAAAAGACTTAATTAATAAAGATATTCTTAGACAAGAAAAGTCAGGAGGTCGAAGTACAAATTATGAATTGATAGATTTATAAATATGGCTTTAATAACATGCATTTTAGAAATAAAATACACACATAATGAAAAGAACACTATTCATATTATTAGTTTTTATTGTAGTGAATTGTAAGGCACAAACTGAAGGCAATAAATTTAATCTCGGATTTGAACAACAAAGTGAAAGTAATGAACTTTCTGATGGGTGGTTTCAGTGGGGAGATTACTCATTAAGTATTGACACTATCAGTAAAAGTGGACATAAATCAGGGAAAATCACATCTGCTAAAAGTGGAAAATTCGGAAGTATCGCATATACTATCCCGGCATACTACGAAGGGAAAACAATTGAATTGGAAGCTTACATGAAAATTGCAGATGTTAGAAATGGATTTGCTGGTTTATTATTTAGAATTGATGGTTATGGTGATATATTGGAATTTGATAATATGGCTAAAAAGAATATATCAGGTACTAAAAACTGGGAAAAATATTCTGTCAAATTAAATTATCCTAAAAATGCAGAAAAAATTATTTTTGGTGGAATTTTAACAGGAGATGGTGAAGCTTGGTTTGATGATTTTGCCATATATATTGATGGAGAAAATATTCTAACTTTAAAAGAAAGTGAAGAAAAATCCTTAAAAATATCAGATAATATCGAACTAAATATAGGTTCTGAAATATCAGATATCGAATTAACTCAAGATAAAATTGAAAATCTAAAAACTCTTGGTCTTATTTGGGGATTTCTAAAATATTATCATCCAAATATTGCCAAAGGTGAATATAACTGGGATTATGAACTTTTTAAAATGCTTCCCAAAGTATTGAATTCTGAAAACGTACTACAAAGAGATAGAATGCTTTATGAGTGGATTAAAAGCTATGGGGAATTAGAAGAAGCAAATAATACAACAACTAAATCTGCAAATATTTTAATAGAACCAGACTTAGATTGGATTAATAATTCAATGTTTTCAGATAGTCTCACTTCAATCCTTTTAGAAGTTAAGAAATCAAATAAAACAAAGAAACATCACTATATTGGATTACACTCAGGAATTGGAAACCCAGATTTTAAAAATGAAAATAAATATTCAACAATGAGTTATCCTAATGCAGGGTACAGACTTTTAGCTCTCTATCGGTATTGGAATATTATTCAATATTACTTCCCATATAAAAACTTAATTGAAGAGGACTGGAAAGATGTGTTAGAAGAATTTATTCCAAAAATGATTTATGCTAACAACTATGTTGAATATACTCTTGAAATTTTAGAACTTGTCGGCAGAATTCACGATACTCATGCAAATATTTGGGGCTGGTCTCCGCTATTAAATCATTTTGGTACTCGTTATGCAAATGTAGAATTAACCTTTATCGAAGACAAAGCTGTTGTTACAAGTTTTTTTGACAATCATCCTGAAAAGAAAACTGATTTAGAAATCGGAGATATTATTTTAACTATAAATAATAAATCAGTACATGAGATTATTAACGAAAGATTAAAATACACTCCGGCATCAAATTATTCCACAAAATTACGAGATATTGCTCCTAATTTATTAAGGACAAACGATTCTTCAATAAATGTCGAATATATTAGGAATGATAAGGCGGAGAATTTAATATTAAAAACCTATTCTTCAACAGAAATAAACATGTACAATTACCAAACGCCAGACACATGCTTTAAACTGATCGATAAAAAAATAGCCTATATTGATAATGGCACATTACAAAGAAAATATCTTCCTGAGCTATGGAAAAAAACAAAAAACACTAAAGGATTAATTATAGACCTTCGAAATTATCCATCAGATTTTCCTATTTACGTGCTTAGCAGTTATTTAATGCCTCAAAGTACTCCTTTTGTTAAATTTTCGAAGGGTAGTATTGAAAGACCAGGATTGTTTACTTATTCAAGCACTAATAGTGTTGGTAAAAAAAACAAAAAACATTATAAAGGTAAAATAGTAATTATAATAAACGAAATTACACAAAGTTCATCAGAATTTCACGCTATGGCTTATATAGTTCACCCTAATGCAACTGTAATTGGCTCAACTACAGCTGGAGCAGACGGAGATGTCTCTGAATTCTATTTGCCAGGTGGATTAAGAACAATGATTAGCGGTATTGGAATTTACTATCCTGATGGAACCGAAACTCAAAGAGTGGGAATTGTGCCTGATATTGAAATAAAACCTACAATTCAAGGGATAAAAGAAGGGCGGGATGAATTGTTAGAAAAAGCAATAGCCTTAATAAATGAGAAGTAATTTCTACTATTTTAAAAATAAAATTCTGAAAAAGTTTACTTTGTTTGGAATTTGTTGATTAATTGGAAAATGTATTAAGTTTGCTTTTCAAAATGAAACAAATCAAACATGAAAATAACAAAATCAAAAAAGAGGTGGGGCATAATTTTATTATTGCTTGCAATACTAATTGGTCAGACCTTTTATCCGCTAAAACCACAAGAGCCCATTCAATATTATGAAAGAGATAGTGGGCAAATGAAAACTGAAAAAGTCGTTGGAGAAAAATGGTTAATTTGGCTATATTACAACCCATTTGGAGAAGCGACTTTGTGGACTTTGGCAAAAAGAAAAGTAGTTTCATCGATTTATGGTAATATGATGGATCGCAGTTCTTCAGCGAAAAAGATACAGCCTTTTATAGAGGATTATAATATTGATATGAGTATTGTTCAAGAAAAGGGATTCGACAATTTTAATGCTTTTTTTACACGAAAATTAAAGGATGATGCACGACCAATTGATACCAGTTTTAATATTGTTGTATCACCTGCTGATGGAAAAATTTTAGCTTATGCAGATATTAGCAAGTCCGATTTTATAATAAAAGGATATCGTTTTGATGTATTTTCATTTTTAGATAATCCCGATCTTGCACAAAAGTATCATGATGGAGCATTGCTTATCATGCGTTTGGCTCCAGTTGATTACCATCGTTTTCATTTTCCAATAAGTGGGGGTTTATCTCCAAATGTAAAAATTAATGGAAACTATTATTCTGTCAATCCACTGGCTTTGCGTAAAAAGGCTGAAATATTTTGTTTAAATAAACGCGAATATACAATTCTTTCAAATTCTTTGTTTGGAGATGTGATTATGGCCGAAGTTGGTGCCACTATGGTAGGAAGCATTGAACAAACTTTTAAAGGAAATGTTGCTAATAAAGGCGATGAGAAGGGCTATTTTAAATTTGGAGGCTCAACAATAGTACTGCTGTTTCAAAAAAACATCATCCAAATTGATGAGGATTTACTGATTAATACCGCAAAGGGATATGAAACTACTGTTAAAATGGGAGAAAGAATTGGTATAAAAAAATAATTGTTGATAAACTTTTTCGTTTTTACGTGGTTATTTCAATTGTGAAAATTATATTTGTATAATCATTAAAAAGTTAATTATGAGTAGTTTAAAAATAGGCGATCAGGCTCCCGATTTTAAAGGTGTTAATCAAAACGGTAAAGAAATTAAGTTCTCAGACTTTAAAGGAAAAAACTTGATTTTGTATTTTTATCCTAAGGATAATACTCCTGGGTGTACCGCTGAGGCGTGTGATTTGCGTGATAATTATGAAATGTGGTTGTCAAAAAATTATGAAGTTCTTGGTGTTAGTCCTGATAGTGAAAAAAGTCATCAGAGCTTTATTGAAAAACATAAATTGCCCTTTGATTTAATTAGTGATACAGATAAACAAATATTACAATTATACGGAGCCTGGGGCGAAAAATCAATGTTTGGGAAAAAATATCAAGGCGTTTTGCGGAAAACTTTTGTAATTAATAAAAATGGTAAAATTGAAGCGATTTTTGAAAAAGTGAAAACTAAAGAACATTCAAACCAGATATTAAACGAAAAAAAATAAATTATTATGGCAGATAAATCCGAAGATATCAGAAATGAAAAAATGAAAGCTGTGAAGCTTGCTATGGGGAAAATAGAAAAAGATTACGGCAAAGGGTCGATAATGATGTTGGGGTCTCAGCCTGTTGTTGATGTGCCTGTTATTTCGTCTGGCTCAATTGCACTTGATATTGCACTTGGTGTTGGTGGTTATCCCCGTGGAAGAGTTATCGAAATTTATGGTCCAGAATCTTCTGGGAAAACGACATTAGCAATACATGCAATTGCCGAAGCTCAAAAAGCTGGTGGTATTGCTGCTATGATTGATGCTGAACACGCATTTGATCGTTTTTATGCCGAAAAACTTGGCGTGGACGTAGAAAATCTTATCATTTCGCAACCCGATAACGGTGAGCAAGCTTTAGAAATTACCGATAACTTAATACGCTCTGGAGCTATTGATATAATTGTTATTGATTCTGTTGCTGCATTAACTCCTAAAGCCGAAATTGAAGGCGAAATGGGAGATTCAAAAATGGGTTTACAAGCACGTCTGATGTCGCAGGCTTTGCGTAAATTGACAGCCAATATTAATAAAACACAAACTTGTTGTATTTTTATTAATCAGCTTCGCGAAAAAATTGGTGTTATGTTTGGCAATCCTGAAACTACCACTGGTGGAAACGCTCTTAAATTTTATGCAACTATGCGTGTCGATATTCGTCGCATCGGACAAATAAAAGATAGTGAAGATATTACTGGAAATAGAACACGAGTAAAAGTTGTTAAAAATAAAGTCGCTCCGCCTTTCCGTAAAGCCGAATTCGATATTATGTATGGTGAGGGGATTTCAAAAATTGGCGAAATTATAGATTTGGGTGTAGAGCTCGAAATTATTAAGAAAAGTGGTAGCTGGTTTAGCTATGGCGAAACAAAACTTGGACAAGGGAGAGATGCCGTAAAAAATATTTTGAAAGATAATCCCGAATTGAGTTATGAAATTGAAACTAAGATTATTGAAAAACTTAAACAATAATGTACAAAACTTTTGCACTTTTTTTAATATTGAGTGGTTTTGTTTTTGCTTGCAATAATTCGTCAAAAGACAATAAGGCAAATCAGGCACTTGCTGATACTACCGAAACTATTGAAAGTTTAACTGCTAAAATTAGAGAAAACCCTGAAAACGCTCAATTGTTTGTTCGCAGGGCGTATATGCAAATCGAAAACGACAATTTAAGCGAGGCTGTTAACGATTTTGAAATTGCTATTCGTGTTGATTCACTTATGCCCGATGTTTATAATGAACTTTGTGATCTTTATTTACTGCAAGGAGAATCTGGTAAAGCAAAAGATGCACTTGTAAAATGCCTTGTGCTTTTTCCTATGAATGGGCAGGCTAGGTTAAAACTGGCTCAAATATATTTTTATGTCGAGATGTATAAGGAGGCGATGCACGAAATTCTAAATTTAGAAACAAATAAATTGCAATCATCAGAGTCTTATTTTGTAAAGGGTCTTGTCCTAAATGAAACCGAAGCCTACGATGAGGCGGTTAAAGCTTTGCGTAAATCAATAGAATATGATAATGAAAATTGGCAGGCGTATAATCTGTTGGGCATGATATATTATCGACAAGACGACCCTCTTGGTGTAGAGTATTTTATTTCTGCAATCAGATTATTTCCAAATAATCTCGAAATTCGCTTTAATGCTGGTTTGGTGTTTCAGCATTTTAATCTGTTCGACAAGGCTCTTGAAGAATATGATTATGTGATTAGTGCAGATTCAAATTATTATCAGGCATATTTTAATAAAGGATATGTTCATATTAATGGTACTGGTAATTACGAAAGTGCAGTCAAAAATTTGACGGCTGCCATAAAAATAGATTCAACGGCTCATAAAGCCTGGTATAATAGGGGAGTGGCTTACGAAATGATGGGTAAGCTAAAACTTGCAGAGTTGGATTATCGTAAGGCTTTAGAAGTATTGCCGAATTACGAGCTTGCAGTTAATGCACTAAATGATGTTATAGCAAAACAAAGATAATTGCACCATACTGTAAGTGGATTGTTAGAATTTAATTTGTCGTAAACTATAAAACATGTCTGATTATGAAACGTATCTGGTATCTCTTTTTTATTGTAGTAGTTATTCTTGGTTCATGTAAATCCAAAACAGATGAGCAACTGGAAGAGCAGGGATTTTTAATGCCCGATGTCTCCTTAACTGAGCAGGAGATAACAAACGGAATACTTACTCCCGAAATTTTATGGAAGTTTGGTCGTGTAAGCGATCCACAGTTAAGTCCCGATGGTAATACTTTAATCTATAATATCACATATTATAATGTTGAAGAAAATAGAGGTTATACTCATATTTTCTCAATCCCAACTCAGGGAGGAGATGCAAAGCAAATCACAATTGGAAACTACTCTTGTTTTAATCCACGGTGGATATTAGAAGGCAAGAAAATTGCTTATTTGTCATCTCAAACCGATACTGTTCAAGTTTGGACAATGAATGCAGATGGTAGCGAAAAAGCTAAAATATCAAATCTTGATATAAGTATAAATGCTTTTAAAGTTGCACCCACTGGAGATAAAATCCTTTTGACTTCGGATGTGAAATTGGATAAAGCCCCAACTGAAATTTATGAAGATCTTCCTAAAGTAGATGTGATTATGGCTGAGGAACTCATGTATAGGCATTGGAATAACTGGCATGATTATGCTTATTCTCATATTTTTGTGGCGGATTTTGATGGTAATTCTGTGGAGGCTCCAAAAGATATTATGGAAGGGGAACGTTGGGATGCACCTATGAGTGCTTATTTTGATGATTCGGAAATTTGCTGGAGTCCTGATGGAAATAAAATAGCATATACATGTAAAAAAATGAACGGAAAAGAATATGCTCTTAGTACCGATTCTGATATCTATATTTATGATATACATACTGGAAATACCAGTAATATTACCAAAGGAATGTTGGGATATGATAAATATCCAGTATTTTCGCCCGATTCAAAAATGATTTCGTGGACAAGTATGGAGACACCTGGTTATGAGGCCGATAAACTGCGATTGTTTATAATGGATTTTGAAACTGGAGCAAAAACTAATCTTACAAAAGACTTTGATTACAATGTGTCGAATGTCGTTTGGCCTACTGAAAATGAAACCTCAGAAAATATTTATTTTATTTCTGATATAAATGCAACTCAACAAATTTTTGGTATTAATACAAAAACTAAAGAGGTTGTGCAAATAACAGAAGGTACGCATGATATTTTTGCAATGTTTTATAATAAAGATAGTTTTATTATTCAAAAAATGAGTATGTCAATGGCAACTGAAATTTTTGAACTTAGTAAAGAGAGCGAACAACGTCAGATAACTTTTACGAATAAACACATTTATGATAATATCGAAATGGGTAAAGTTGTCGAGAGATGGATTACTACCACTGATGGAAAGCAAATGCTTGTTTGGTTTATATTACCTCCAAAGTTTGATGCAACAAAAGAATACCCCGCAATTTTGTATTGTCAGGGAGGACCACAGTCGGCAGTTTCACAATTTTTTAGTTATAGATGGAATTTCCAAATTATGGCATCAAACGGATATGTTGTAATTGCTCCCAATCGCCGAGGCTTACCAGGGTTTGGTACGGAATGGAATGCTCAAATATCGGGTGATTACGGAGGTCAAAATATGAAAGATTATATGTCGGCAGTAAATACATTTAAAAATGAGCCTTATATAGATAAAGATCGTATCGGAGCTGTTGGGGCAAGTTACGGAGGATTTTCGGTGTTTTGGTTAGCCGGACATAATGAAGATAATACTTTTAAGGCATTTATCTCGCATTGTGGAATGTTTAATTTTGAATCGCAATATGCTGCAACAGAGGAAATGTTCTTTGTTAATCACGACTTTGGTGGTGCGTATTGGGAAAAAGAAAATAAAATCGCTCAAAAAACTTACGAAAATTCTCCTCATAACTTTGTGCATAAATGGAACGCTCCTATTCTGATAATTACTGGTGGATATGATTTTAGAATCCCTTACACCGAAAGTTTACAAGCGTTTAATGCTGCTCAATTAAATGGCGTGGAAAGCAAATTACTGATTTTTCCTGAGGAGTCTCACTTTGTGTTAAAACCTCAAAATAGTATTTTGTGGCAACGTGAGTTTAAAGCCTGGTTTGATAAGTATTTGAATTAAAGGCATTTATACCAATTTAATAACATTCAGGTGGTGGAGCGAAAGCGAAATCACCTGTTTTTTATGTCTTAAAGTTATGCTGCTTTATTGATTTATAGAAATTTAAATTTTTTGTAGCTCTCACGAGTTCTATCCTTATTCTTCTTATGGCAATTTAGAAAATATACTACTAATGATTGAGTTAAGGTCTGTTTGGAGTTTTATTATATTTGGGTTAAGTGTATTTGTTGATGTTAGGCTTTCTATGAGAGTGTATAAGTTTTTGATGTCTTGTTCAGCGTACCAAACTTTACACAATGATAGTTTTTCGAAGCGATGAATATTCCATTCTTGCTCAAATATTGTAGGTATTGCAATGGCTGGAATGTTTTTGTTTATTGCCTGATACATGGTTCCGTTTCCACCATGGCATATAATTAAATCTATTAAATGTGAAGTCTCATCAAAATTAATAAAATCTGTATAATAAATATTTTCGGTTTGTTTTCCCTCTTTTGCTCCTGTAATTACGATATTGTAATTTAGCCAAAAATAATTTTTTAAATCTCCAATATTGGTAATCTTACCTGTGCTGCCCATTGAAATTAAGATTGTCTTTCTAGTCTTGTCTTTACTTAGAAAGTTTAGTAATTGTTGGTTTGTTACATTATAGGAGTAAAGTAATGGTCCACAATACTGGTAATTATCTGGTAATTTTATTGATGGGAAGATTTCGGGGTCATCGCAAAGTATATTTTTGTCGCCTGTAAATTCATCAAATAGGTCCCTATATTGTTTTAATTTTAGTTTTCGTCTAATTTTGCGAAATGGAGAGTGTACTTTACGTAATGTTAGTTTTTCCACTGTCCTTACAATTGTATTCCAAGATTTCTCGGATAATTTCGATTTGAATTTATTTGCTTTGTGGTTATGTGGTGTAGGTCTGAGATCGTTATAGTGGTGAGTAAGATAAGCGTTAAATATGCTTATTAATGTTATGTTGCAGTATTCTGCAGCGATTTTCATACCTAAATATGTGTCTCCAATAATGTAATCGGGTTTCTCGGTTTTAATAATCTCAATTAGTTCATTTACTGTTCGATTAACAGATTTTTTATTAATCCATGAAAAATCAAATGATGCGGCTTTTTCTATTACTGTAGAATACGTGTTAAGAGTGTTTTGTGTGAGTTTATAGCCGTTTGCTGTAACAAAATTGTCGTATCTTCCAGATTTTAAGAATACAATTTCTGCATTGTTAGGAATGTTTTTTACCAATGCAATGCTACGAAGATAATGTGCTAATAAATTATATGGTGCAACTAAAATTTTCATTATAAACAATAAAAAAAGACTGTTACTAATAGTAAACAGTCTTTTTTGTTTAATAAATTTTTTTAATTATTCTGGATGAATTGCTTCAACAGGACATACGTCAGCACAAGCACCACAGTCTGTACATAAATCAGGATCAATTACATATATATTACCTTCTGATATTGCCTCAACTGGACATTCATCAATACAAGTACCACAAGCAGTACAATCATCACCAATTTTATAAGCCATTTTTTATTGTTTTAAATTAATAAAATGTAATTTATTGTTACAAACATAGTGTAGTTTTTTTTAAGATAAAAGGAAATATAATGTTTTTTTTTATTTTATAATCATTCTAAATAAAGGGTATGTGTAATTAATTAAAGATTATAATTATGATGTTTGATTTGGGACCAATAAACCGCATTTTACGAACGAATAAAAAAAGACTATCACAAAAAGGATAGTCTTAATATATCATTATCTTGAATTTTATTATGCTCCTAAAGTTGCCACCATAATTGCTTTGATAGTGTGTAATCTATTTTCTGCTTCATCAAAAACAATTGAATGAGCTGATTCAAATACATCTTCGGTAACTTCTATTTCACCTTTTGCAACGATAGGATATTTTCCACCTAGTTTTTTAGCAATGTCTTTACCAATATCGGTTTCGTTATTATGAAAAGCTGGTAGGCAGTGCATAAATTTAACATTTGGATTATTGGTCTTCTTAATCAAATCCATATTTATTTGGTATGGACCCATAACTTTTATGGCTTCTTCCCATTTTTCTGCTGGATCGCCCATTGAAACCCATACGTCTGTGTATAAGAAGTCGCAATCTTTAACACCTTCTTCAACATTTTCGGTAATAGTTATTTTTGCTCCAGTTTCTTTAGCAATTTCTTTACATTGAGCTACAAGTTCTTTGTTTGGGTGATAAATTTTAGGAGCAACAGCTCTAAAGTCCATACCCATTTTTGCTGCTCCTACCATAAGACTATTACCCATATTGTTTTGTGCATCGCCTAAGTATGCAAATTTAACTTGACTTAACGGTTTATCAGAATGCTCCATTATGGTCAAAAAATCTGCTAAAATTTGAGTTGGGTGATATTCGGTTGTTAATCCGTTCCAAACAGGTACTCCTGCATGTGCTCCCAATTCTTCAACGATTTCTTGTCCATATCCGCGATATTCGATACCATCATACATGCGTCCTAAAACTCGTGCAGTATCTCTCATAGATTCTTTTTTACCCATTTGCGAACCACTTGGACCTAAGAAAGTTACATGGGCACCTTGATCTAATGCAGCTACTTCAAAAGCACAACGAGTACGAGTAGAGTCTTTTGCAAATAGTAAAACTATATTTTTACCTTGTAATCTTTGCTGTTCAGTACCTGCATATTTTGCTTTTTTGAGGTCAAGCGATAGGTCTAATAAATACTGAATTTCTTTAGGAGAAAAATCTAAAAGTTTTAGAAAATTTCTGTTTCTTAGGTTAAAAGCCATGATTTATTTATTTTTAGTTATTATTTAATTTATTTATTAACGCACAATTTTAGTTTGATATATAGGGTCTTTTGGATTATCTGGGAAATGCAAAAAGGTGCATTCAGTGCCGCCATTTTCAATAAAGCTAACAGCTCCTTTGATTTTTGGAGCCATCCCTCCTGCACTAAAGATTCCTTTTTTTAGGTACTTTTTAGCTTCAGCAACTGGTATAGTATCTAAAATTTTCTCTTCAGAACCTTCAGTTTTTATAATAATTCTTTTAAGGTCAGTAAAGATATAAAACTCATCGGCTTTTGCTTGAGAGGCAAGCAGTGCAGATGTATGGTCTTTGTCAATTACTGCATCTATACCTAGTAGGTTTTTTTGTTCATCGTAATATACAGGTATTCCACCACCACCAGCGGCTATAACTATATGTCCTTCTCTTGCCAACTGTTCGATTACTTTGCTATTTCCAATTTGTTTTGGCAAAGGAGATGGAACAACTTTACGCCAACCAATTCCATCGGGGTCTTCTTTAAATAGCGAATTAGTGCCATCAGAAAGTTTCTCGGCTTCTTCTTTTGTATAATATGGACCTATGGGTTTTGTTGGGTTTTTAAAAGCAGGGTCATTTTTATCAACCAAAACTTGAGTTATGAGATTTACAACGCCTTTTTCTAAATCTTTAGTTGGTAAAATATTTCTGAGTTGCTGCTCAATTAAATATCCTATAAAGCCTTGGGAGTATGCACCGCAAACATCTATGGGCATTTCGGGGATGCCAAACATTTTGGCACCTGCATTGTTCTGTAATAAAATATTACCAACTTGAGGACCATTACCGTGTATAATAACAAGATTAGAGTTGCTTTTTATTAACTCGAAAAGAGTTTCAACAGCTCTATATATATTTGCTTTTTGTTCTTCGTTAGTTCCTTCTTGTTCGGCTCTTAATAGTGCATTACCTCCGAATGCGACAACTGCTAATTTCTTTATTGACATATTTTCTTTTTTTGTTTGTTGCAAATCTAAATTATTTTTTCATAATTTTTTAAAAATATGTTATTTAGCAG
>JAQVOR010000111.1 GCA_028702535.1 Bacteroidales bacterium | reverse complement strand
TTTGCTCTGATTATTATTTATCATTATTTCTATTACTCAAATCAATTTTGTATTTTTACCGATTATAGTTTTAATATGTTACCAACAAAACCATTAGCAGAACGTTTGCGTCCAACAAGCTTTGACGATTATGCAGGTCAAGAACATCTTGTCGGCAAAAATGCTACTTTGCGAAATGCAATAGAATCTGGCAATATCCCTTCAATGATTTTGTGGGGACCTCCAGGGGTTGGTAAAACTACTTTGGTGAATATTATTAGTAGTATCTCCGATAGAATAGTTTATACTCTTAGTGCGGTTAATAGTGGAGTTAAGGATGTGCGCGAAGTTATAGAAAAAGCTAGTAAACAAAATCTCTTTTCAAAATCAAATCCTATACTTTTTATTGATGAAATTCATAGGTTTAGTAAATCTCAGCAAGATTCTTTGTTGGGTGCTGTTGAAGATGGAACTATAACTCTGATTGGTGCAACAACAGAAAATCCTTCGTTTGAAGTGATTTCTCCGCTTTTGTCACGTTGTCAAGTTTATGTACTAAAACATTTGGAGGAGAAGCATCTTGATTTGCTTATGGATAAAGCAATAAAAGAAGATGTGGAGTTGAAAAAGATTAATATTAAGATTAAAGAAAGAGATGCTTTATATCGATTTTCGGGTGGAGATGCTCGAAAATTGTTTAATCTTTTAGAACTAATCGCAAGTTCGGCAAAAGAGAATAAAATAACAATTACGAATAAACTGGTGGTTGATCGCTTGCAGGCAAATATTGCAATTTATGATAAATCGGGCGAACAGCATTACGATATTATTTCTGCATTTATTAAATCGGTTCGTGGTAGCGATGCCGATGCGGCAGTTTATTGGCTTGCTCGTATGCTCGAAGGAGGAGAGGACGTTAAGTTTATTGCTAGACGATTAATTATTCTTGCAGCAGAAGATATTGGACTTGCAAATCCTAATGCTTTGTTAATTGCAAATACATGTTTTGATGCCGTAAGCAAAATCGGGATGCCTGAAGCTCGGATAATTTTATCGGAGGCAACAATTTATTTAGCAACTAGTTCTAAAAGTAATTCGGCTTATATGGCAATTGATAAAGCTTTGGCATTAGTTCGTGAAACAGGAGATTTACCTGTGCCATTACATCTAAGAAATGCTCCAACAAAGCTTATGAAAAATTTAGATTATGGGAAAAACTATAAGTATCCTCATTCTTTTAAAGCTAATTATGTAGAACAACAATACCTCCCTGATAAAATTGATAACATACAAATTTATGAAGCTGGTAAAAACCCAAAAGAATATTTTGTAAAAAAAACTCTTGATGATTTAAAAACCTGAGTTTCGAGTTTTGAGTTTACTCCCTGCGGTCGTGAGCTCGCCTGCGGCTCGGTTCGAGTTTCGAGTTTCAGTAATCTAAAATTCGAGTTGTATACAGAATCACAGTATCACTGCATCACTGGATTACAGTATCACAGTATCACAGAATCACAGAATCTCAGTATTACTGCATCACAGAATCACAGTTTATCTTAACATTTTAATTTTTTTGCAACAATTTCTGCTGCTTTAATTAGTGGATAAGCTGCCGGAGACCCAGTAAGTAATGGGTGCGTACCAATTTGTGCTGTGAGTAAGGTTTTTATGTTTGCGTGGCTTTGAATTAAGAAACCAATAGAGTTTGTTAGTTCTCCAACACTGGATCCGCCATAAACTTCACCGCCAATAATCATTCCGCAATCGGCAGCGACAATTAATTTTACAGTTTGCTCGTGCATTCCTTCTAATGTGCCTGGATGTTTGTCCATTCCTGTAAAGCTACCAACAACTACGCTAAAGTGCTCTTCTTTTGCTTTTGCTTCGATAATTCCAGCAGTACCAAAAGCTGTATCTCCAATAGCAGTATCGTAAATTGCAATTGTTCCGCTAAATGATTTACAAGGGCTTAATTCATACAAACTCATTCCGGCAACTCGGGCTTCGGCACAGGCTGTTGAGGCAAGCATGGTTGTGTTTATTTTTCTTGTTAGGAAATCTCTTTTTTCTGCACAATCGCCAACAGCAAAAATATCAGTTGAGCAATTATCAACGCGCATGTATTCGCAGGTTTTGATAAATCCAAATTTATTTAATTCAATTCCTGATTTTTTTGCTAATTCAGTATTCGGAACATAACCCAACGAAAGAACAACTGCGTCGGCTTCTAATTCCTCGCCTGTTGATAATATCACTTTTGAAACTTTGCCATCTTTTCCGATAATCTCTTTTACTCCTTTATTTGTAATAACTTTTACGCCGCGAGATTTTAGTAATTCTTCTGCTTTGTCTCCAAATTCTTTATCAAAAGCTCTGCTTAATATCGAAGATTCTAGCTCTACAAGTGTTACATCCCAGCCAGCTTTATTCATCTCATCCGACATCTCTACTCCAATGAAACCTGCACCAATTGTAATAACTTTTTTCAAAGGTTTCAATTTGATGAACATCTCATCTAAATATTGCTTATCTTTAGGAATATAAAATACATTTTCTAAATCGCCACCTTTAAGCCATTTTGGTATTGTTGGTATTGAACCTGTGGCAAAAATTAATTTATCAAAATATAGTTTCTCTTTATTTGCTAAAGTACAAAAGTTCTTTTCTACATCAACACCAGTAACTTCTGCAATTTTTATTTCAACTCCGATATCAGTAAGCATTTTATCTGGCAAAATGTTTTTATCACTTGTATGTAATGACCCAAAAATGTAAGGGATGCCACAAGGCACCAATACTTTGTCTTCTTTCCTTACAACTACTACTGATTTGTCGGGATGGTTTGTTTTTGCACTTATCGCCGCTTGAAGCCCTGATGCTCCCCCTCCGATAATTAGAACATTGATTTTTTCCATAATTAGTAAATTTTAAATTTTAGTTTGTATAATTGTTTATTTTTTAATAATGTAGTTTGGAATTTATTATTCCATTAGCGTTCAAAATTAAAGTTTTATTTTTAAAAACCCAACAATGCTGCTTATGTTTATGCTTATCTAAACCTAATTTAGAAAGTTTGTGTTTTGAGCTTGTTAGTATAGTCTGTGTTTAAGATGAAATTTTCAAGAGGAATTGTTAAACAACGGCGAAGCCCTCACGACCAAAGGAAGTAATAAACTGAGCTATTAGCTAATTTTGCGTCTCGAAAAACAACAAAATGTCTGCGTCAATTCTGCGTACTTTATTATTTAATAAACCCTTAATGTATTGCAAATCACCACCTTCTAATATAAAAAACCAAAAAGCCATAAAGGTATTGTGTTGCCAAATCCTATTTCAATATTATCAAGTGCGAAATAAGAATTGTTGATGTTTTTTAATTGTTTGGAGTCTTTATTTTTCCCACCTACTTCTATTGTATAATTGTTATTCACAATAAAATCTCCAATTTTAGGATAGTTTACTACATCTGAATAACTTAATTGATTATTAAAAAAAGTTTCTCGAATTAAACCAATTTTAGCATTTGTTTGATTCAAAGCATATATTAGATTTGTATTATCTGGAAATATCTTTTCTGGCTTTTGCAAAATTTTATTTCCTGTTGCATCTGCCCTCAATAATGAAATTAGTTCAGCATTTTCTAAAAATCCTAAATAGTTATAAAGTGTTCGTAAATCCGAAATGTTTAAATTTGAGGATAGTCTTGTGAGGTTTGGTGTATAAGGTACAGTAGAAGAAATTGCGGCAAGAAGTTTTTTGATTTTATTTATAGTCTCAAAACTTATGTCAGTAACAGATGGGATATCAATTTCTAAAATCAAATTCACAATATTCTTTATTCTTTGATAGTATTGTTTTGGATTTTCTAAATAAAAAGGATAATATCCATGTTTAATGTAATTTTGAAAATGAGGGAGTATTTTAATCTTAACAATAATTTGATTTGCAATGTCTACATGACCAATAATTATTTCTTCGGTTGTTAAAGAATTAAAATTTTGTATTTTATTCATGCTTAGATATTCTCGGAATGATAAGCCATTTAAATTATAAGTACTCCTTCTTCTACTTAAATCTCCATTCCCTTTATAAAGCTGAATAATTGAAGAGCCAGAATAGACAATTTTTAATTCAGGAATCTGATCGTAAATGTTCTTTATTTCTGATGACCAATCGTAAGCTTTGTATTTTTCTGGATATTTATGGACTTCATCTATAAATAAATATTGTCCACCATATTGACTAAATTGAATAGCAGTTTCTTTGATAGAATGATTATAAAAATAAGAATCATCAAGCGATACATATAATACAGATTGCGAGTTAAAATTATGGTATTCTTTTGCTTTTTGCAACATTAATGTTGTCTTTCCAACACCTCTAGAGCCTCGAATTTCAATTAGTCTTTGATTCCAATCTATATCTTCAAATAGACTTCTGTAGAAATCTGTTTTTACAATATTTATTAATTTGTTGCTTACTGCGTATAAGTCTTCCATTTTGCTTTATTTTTTGCAAATATAATCATTTTATGTATTCCATTACATGTTTTTTACTTTTTTTATGTAATGTATTACATGTTTGCTGCTTTTTTTATGTAATGTATTACATATTATTGTGTGTTTATCCGTTTTCTGCTACGCAGTTTAGATATTTTAGATTTCGTTTGCACCAACAAATCCTATCTAATTACAATCATTTTATTTGTTGTAATAGTATTGTTTTGATTTATTTTTATAAAATAAACAGCCTCTGGTAAAGTGCTAATATCTATATTAAATTGATTTGCTCCTTTCTGCATGTTTTTAGAAATTAAAACACTGCCTTTTAAGTCTAATATTTCTACTGAGCATTCTTCGCTTGTGTTTCCTTTAATCGTAATAAAATTATTTGCAGGATTAGGGTAAATTTTTGGTGTTATAATAATATTAGTACTGTTTCTAATTATACCTGTATTAATAAAAGGAGTTCCGTCTGGCGTTATGTTATTTATGAAACCGTCACGAATAATATCGATATTTTGTTTCATAACATCATTAGAACTGCTTTTAGTGTTAATATCCACCCCATATACAAATACGATATCCATTTCAGCTGTATCATTTGGAGTCAAAGTAAATGGACCAGTTGAACACATTCCTCTTCTATCTCCTGGTGAGTTGCTTTCTGTCTCTTCGGACCATGGACCAAGTTCAACTCCACCTGTTCCCCAATTATGTGTGTCTGATGAGGGATTTCCAGGAAACATAAATTTAGCATTAGACGAAGTCGTATTTGTGCTACTATAATGTCCCGTACCACCATAAAGTAGCGATGTGTTATCTATCCAATATCCTCTCATATAGTTGTAATGTTCCAATGGTGTTGTTGGGTCAAGTGTTGCCGGATTTGCTCCAGTGCCACTGTTGTTGAAATAATAGAAACCTGTCATTCCAAGTCTCTCATTATCAATTATTCCATCACCAAAATTTAATCCATTTATGCTTTCATCAACAATTTGATTACCTAGACCATCAAGTTGCGGATTATCAATTCCATCACTATCTTTATAAGGACCTCCGAGTAGAGTTGCAGATTGAGCAGGTGGGTTTTCTCCAAAGCCTATCATTCCTTCGGCTGTTTCATCAAAATCATCGCCATTGTATGCGTAAAATGACCCCCTGTCAACATCACAACCTATGTAATCGTCTTTGGCATAACCAATATCAAAATCTGTAAACAATCCGATATAAGTGTCTGTGTAAGTTGTTTGAGATCGATTTATAATTTTGTAGTTTAGGAAAATAGAATTATTAAAAGCATCGTCTTCAGGACAATTAAATGCATAAGCCATTCCATGAACTTCGACTCCTAATGCTTCGCCACCTGATTCTGTATGTTCACATAAATCGTTAAAAATAAAAAAGAAACATTTGTCTCCTCTTATGTTTGGGTAATCTCCATCATAAGGATTATAATTTCCATCTTCATTAATATCAAAATAAGGAGCTAAATTGTGACTTTGACCTAATTCTGTATTTCCATGTGCCGGCCAATCTAATATCGATTGCGGAATTTCATAATCTGGATTATTAAAATTTAATAAAAAATCATTTATTTCACTTATTTCAACTTCCCAAATGGTGTCCCACATATTTTCAACGCCGTCAGCTACAAATAACTCATCGCTATATGATAGTGGACCAACTATATAATCGTTGCCATATTGTCTGAATTTTTCTGCCGCTAAATGTAAATTATCTGATTCGTCAAATCCGCCAATCCACAATGTGTTGGTAAAAATAGTTGATGTTCCTGCTCCAATTGGAACAAAGTACATTGATTGTCCTTGCAAGTCCCAAAATTGATTAGGTACTGGTCTAATAAGGGCATTAACATTATTAATATCCAAATTGGAGCTGTAGCTTTGTGAAAACAAACAATAAGAAAAACTTGCAATAAGGCAAGTTACCATTAACTTTTGTGTAAATGTTCGCATAATATGTTGTTTCTAGGTTAGTATTAATACAATATTGTTCAAATATACAAATAAGAATAATACAAACTGATAAATTGGCAATGTTTTTTGCAGAAATTAGATAGTTATTATGCAGCATTGTTGGTAATATGGATTTTAAGAAGATGTGGATAATGTTTGATTACCGACAAACAAAAGCAACCCTTATTAACATATTTTGGTCTTTTTGTATAAATTTTAAACAATGTCTTTTAGATTTTAAAAAAACAAGTACTTTTACTGTATTAAATAATAAATTTTTTATAATGAAAAAAACTACATTATTATTGCTTTTTGTGATGGTTTCTTATGTTATTTTTGCTCAATCACAAGTGATTCTTAATTCAACAAAAACCAAAGCAGAAATTGTTCAAAATTCTGATCAAAAATTGGTTTTTACTAATGATATTGAAGGATTTTATGTTGATGGTGTTAAAACTAAGGATGGCATGTATTCAAGAATTATTATTCCTGAGTATTTTCCTGATAATAATATTAGTTATCCCGAATTGCCTGTAATGACAAAACTTATTGAGGTTCCGCATGATGCAGAGTTCGAAATTAATATTATAAGTTATAATGAGCAGATTATTGATTTGAATGAGTATGGAGCTGAGTTTTCCTTAGTTCCTAATCAGCCTTCAATGTCGAAAAGCCAAGATCCAGCGAATGTGCCGTTTGAGAAAAATGCATCAATATATACTGATAAAGAATATTACCAAACTGAACTAGTTAAAGTCGAAAACATTAGCAAAATGCGAGGTGTTCAAGTTGCTCAACTTACAGTATCTCCTTTTTCGTATGATATTGAATCGAATGTTCTTACAATAAAAAACAATATTCAGGTAGAAGTGGTTTTTAAAAATGGCGATATGAGTAAATCGGCTAGTTTAAAAGCTAACAAATATTCACCTGCTTTTGCTGCTGCTTATAATAAGCTTTGGAATTATAAAGCACCTATGTCAAAAGATGCTCTTTCACAATATCCGATAAAATATGTTATAATTTCTCATCGAATGTTCGAAGACGCTTTGGCTCCTTTTGTTAAATGGAAAACGAAAAAAGGATTTTATGTTGACGTTCAATATACTGATGTTATTGGAACAACAACTGATGCAATACATACATATTTGCAAGGATTATATGATGCTGGAACTACTGAGAATCCTGCTCCTACATATTTGTTGATTGTTGGTGATGTGGCTCAGGTTCCGACTTTCTCGGGTTCGGGACACAAAACCGATATGTATTATTGTGAATTTGACGGTGGCGATGATTATATCCCCGAAATGTATTTTGGGCGTTTCTCTGCGACCACAGTTGCACAATTGCAACCACAAATTGATAAAACTTTGATGTTTGAACAATATACATTTCCTGATCCATCGTTTCTTGCAGAGGTCGTTCTTGTTGCCGGTAATGACAATACTTGGGCTCCTACACATGGAAATGGACAAGTTAATTATGCACATAATTACTATTTTAATGCAGAGCATAATGTCGTTGATAACATATATTTGCATCCTGCTTCTAACTCATTAGCTTCTGAGATAATTGGAAAAATAAGTGATGGTGTTGGTTTTGTTAGTTATACTGCACATTGCAATTCAAATGGTTGGGGGGGACCAAGTTTTACAACATCTGATATTCCTGGACTTCAAAATGAAAATGAATATTTCTTTAGTGTAGGAAACTGTTGTTTGTCGAACAAATTTGATGATGCCGAATGTTTTGGCGAGGCTTTATTGCGTGCAGAGGGAAAAGGTGCAGTAATACATCTTGGTGGCTCGAATTCAACTTATTGGGACGAAGATTTTTACTGGAGTGTTGGAATAACTAGCTCTATTAATGCAGAGCCCACTTATGAAGGAACAACACAAGCTACTTATGATCATCTGTTTCATGAAAATGATGAGGACCCTTATTTTACAGCTGGACAAATGAATTATATGGGGAATTTGGCTGTGAATGAGAGTACTTCGACAAGAAAAAAGTATTACTGGGAAATTTACCATGTTATGGGAGATCCTTCTTTAATGCCTTATGTTGGTGTTCCAGACGAAGTTGCTGCAACGTATCTATCGACACTTCCAATAGGTATGTCTTCGCTAACAGTAAATACCGAAGAAATGGCTTATGTGGCAATAAGCATTAATGGAGAATTACTGGATGCTAAATTATCTGACCAATCAGGAGTGGTTACTCTCGAATTTGAACCTCTTACTATGGTTGTGAATGCTGATATTGTTGTTACAAAGCAATTTAGAGCACCTCATATTGGTACGATAATGGTTATCCCAAATGATAATGAGTATGATGCAATGCTTCAAACAATTAATGTTCCAGCAGCTATGATACATGTTACAGAATCAACTTTAAGTCCACAGTTTACCATTCTAAATTTAGGGCAAATTAATTTAACTTCGCTAACAGTTGGTTATTCAATTAACGGAGGTGCTGCTGTTGAAGAAAATTGGACTGGAGATTTAGCAACTCTTGAGTCAGAAATCCTTACTTTTCCTGAAATAAGCCTTACGCCTGGACAAAATGTAATTGTAGCTTATGTAAACTCCCCAAATGGCCAGACAGACGAATATCCTGATAATGACCAACAAACCAAAAATGTGTTAGTCTATGCTGGAAATGCTAAACTTATGGAAGCTGTTACTCCTGAAAATATTTTATGTAATACAACCACTTTTATACCCGAAATTGTATTAAAAAACTTTGATACATTCCCACTTACTTCAGCTATAATATCTTATGAATGCGGAGCTATTACGGATGAACTGAATTGGATAGGAGAGCTTACTCAAAATCAGACAGTAAACATTGTTTTTCCCGAAAATACTTTTCCAGCAGGGAATAATACTATTATATATTCTATTGAAAGCATTAATGGAGGTAGTAATCTTGCTACTACTGGCAACAGTTTGAGTGTCGATTTTATGGTGGTTGCATCAGGAGAAAAATATGAGTTAGATTTATTGACAGACAGAAGTGGTGACGAAACTACTTGGGAGTTAGTTGATGATGCTACGTCAAATGTTTTATATTCTGGAGGACCTTATCCAAGTGGATGGGGATCAGAAGCACATTACATAACAGAATTTTGCTTAGGTCCAGGTTGCTACACTTTTACAATATTCGATTCTTATGGTGATGGTATGAGTCCACAATGGTTTGGAAACAAAGGACGAGTAACAATAACAAATATTTCAACCCAAACTGTCGTATACGAACTCGCAGGAGATGGGTTTACTACTCAAGCTTCTTTTGAGTTTTGTATAGAAATGATTCATTGCCCAGATGATATAACAATTGATATCGCAGATGAACCGTTTGAATTAACTGGAGGTATTCCAGTAGGAGGGAATTATACAGGAATTGGTGTTACAGATAATATCTTTGAGTCTTCTGTCGCTGGTGTCGGCTCTCATACTATTACATATCACTATGTTTTTGAAGCTAGTGAGGAAATGATATGTGAGTTTGAGATCAATGTTACTGCAACTGCGATAATTAGTAATCATACCGAAAATCTTAGCCTCTATCCTAATCCAACGAACGGATTGGTAAATATTGATTTCGAGAATGCTCAATATAGAAATATAGAAGTGCTAAATCTTTGTGGACAAATTGTTAAAACAGTAAATTCTGATACCGATAAAATAGAAATAGATCTCGCAGGATTAGCAGAAGGAACCTATATCCTTAAAGTAAAATCTGTAAAAGCAGTCTCTTTATTGAAGATTAGTCTTGTGAAATAGAACTTGTGATTATTGTGATCCTGTGATTCTGTGATTCTGTGATCCAGTAATGCAGTAGTCTTGTGGTTCAGTGTTACTCTAATTTTCAATTGGTTAAATTTTACATAAATTTGATTTTTGAAGATTATATCGAACTCACTTAATATATTGACAAACCCTAAATGCTATCATTAACAGCTAAAGCGGATGATGGAAAGTTGAAAAATGTAGTAGAATTTTGACTTTACATTGCTAACAAAAAGGGCAAAAGCAACTGATAATCATGGGTGGCAGGAGCTCTTAATGTATTCCAACTAACGTAAAAATTCATCATTGATAATCAGCGAGTTACCAAATCCAATTTCTTCCATTTTAATGTCAAATTTAGTAATTTGTTTTGATATTCTTTTAATAATTCCCAACTT
>JAQVOR010000235.1 GCA_028702535.1 Bacteroidales bacterium | reverse complement strand
ATCCAACGCAAAACCCTCGCAAAATACATAGAAATTAAAAAAACAAATAACAGATGGCAGGTGGCGGTGTAGTTCAACCTGTAATACTCGCTGGGTGCTGCGCACCGCTCATATTACTGTTTATTACAGGTTGGCTTCTTTCAATCGTTCAATTTCTGCTCTTATTTCATCTACAACTTCTTTGTTTTTAATTACCTTTTTATCACCAGTCCGAGTTGAAAAAATAACAAAAACTTTTCCACCATATTTTTGCTCGAAATCTTGAAAACTTGCACTCATTCTTTCAGTTAACTTATAATTTCCAAAGTTTGCATTTGCTGTAATAGGTTTGATTTGAATGCCAAAATATTTATCGCCTACTTTACCGAGATAGTCAATATCACCAGCATGGTCTAATTCAGGGTCGCTTTCTTCAAATTCAACTTCGGGAAATATTTTAGAAAGACCATCATTCACTACAGATTTTTCAAGAAGGAATCCGTCATAAGTACGCACAATAGTAACTTCAAAAATGTAATCTTTGCAATCTTGCAATGTTAAATCTTGAAATGCAGCAGTCCATTCAGGTATTACAACTTCTGTTATTTTTGCATACAATCTCTCTCCGAGCTCGTCTAATGTTTCTTTGGTTATTTTTACTCTGTCTTTTTTCTTGGTATATGCTTTCTCAAAATAATACTTTTCCCACTCATCAAGTGCTTTTGGTTGACATTCTCTAATTAAAGCCATTACTGCATCAACTTTATTTGGTCTTGTAAGCTGATATGTATTACTTGTGTAATTCAATACTTTTTCCTTCTTCCCAAAAGGTTTTGCGTATTTTTTTATTTCTTTTTTACTCATCTCTATTATCCCAGTTTTGTTGTAAAATATTTGCTCTTTCTCTCACACCACCAGCCCTACTATTTAAATGAGTTATAACTCTTTCTAATTCTTGTTCATTTACTATTATCCAATATCCTTTTCTAAACATCAGACTACCGATTAAACACCCATGATTAAAAATCATATCTCGTATTAAACTTCTAACATGTTCATTTGTCGGACCACCACTCTCTAAATTTAAAGCATCTCGTATTTCAGTAGAAGATTTCCTATTATTATAGCCAATTGCATTCTGATTTAAATACTCCAATATTCTTATCTGCTCTTCATTCATAATGAGGCTTCTTTTGAATAGTTTATAAATCGGTCTTTATTTTTGAAATTCATTGTGGTATCTACATCTGCAAAACCATTCTTAATTAGGTGTGCATTTAAAAATGTTTTATTCTTTAAGTATAAATAAACCATTAAATTATTTTGTTCATCGTGTTTGGTTTCATCATATTTCAGAAAGACTTTTTGCCCTTTTGTTTTGAGTTGTAAAAATTCAATAGCTTTGCCGTTTGCTTCTTTTTTTTCTTTAACACCAATTAGCCGAACAATTAAGTCATTATTTAACTTTATTAATTCAGGGCTTAGGATTTCCTTCACAGAAAAATAATCTTCACGTTGTGTTGAGCCATTTTGGTCTATTTTTGAACCGTATTGTAACTTTTTAGGGTCAGTCTTTTTATCGAATTTATGAAAATCTTTAAAAACATAAGGCAAATCATTTATTTCATTCTTGAAATCGGCATTTAGTTTATCTTGCACTAAAAATTCATAATCAGTATCAAAAATATTTCCTTGTTTTACTTCAAGTTTCTTTTCTATGAAAGGAATAAAATCAGGATTCATTTCATATCCAACTGAATTTCTGTTTAGATTTCTAGCTGCAAGTGATGTAGTTCCACTTCCAAGAAATGGGTCAAGAACAGTATCCCCAACAAACGAAAACATTTTTATTAATCGTTTGGGTAATTCTGCGGGAAACATTGCGATATGTCCATCTTGTTTTGTTCCACCAAAATTCCAATGACCATCAAAATATGTTTTCCACTCTTCTTTGGTCATTTTTGATTGCTCTTTTAATTCTCTGTTTGGTTTTACAGGGATTCCTAATTTTTTAAACAATAGAATAAACTCATAGTCAATAGATAAAATTCCATTCCTTGGTGTTGGATAACTTCCCATTAAAGAAGCTCCACCAGTTGTATTTGAAGTTGTCTTTTTCTGCCAGATAATAGCACCCATATAATCAAACCCAATAACTTCACAGAATTTAATTATTTCTGTTCGTATAGGTATAACTTTATATCTGCCATAATAAACAGCTCTTGCAAATTGGTCTCCGATATTAACGCATAAACGACATCCATTATTCAAAACCCTATAACTTTCTTGCCAAACAAGATTTAAGTTATTTATATAATCTTCATAACTGTCGTTATATCCAATTTGATTTTCTGTTCCGTAATCTTTTAACTGCCAATATGGTGGAGAAGTGATAACCAAATCAACCGATTTATCTTTCAATTCAGCCATTTTACGGCTGTCTCCATTTATTATTTTGTGTTTCGTTTTAAAACTCATTTTCTATCCTTTAATTAAAATACAAAGATACTCATTGCATTTCTTGCTATCAAATTTATCTTGTGCAGTTTTCCCAGCTTGCTTGTAACGAGTGGATAGTCGCCATTAGGCGACTATATCACACTTAGGTTTAGGTTTATATTTATGTTTAATGTGCTGTTTACAAGCATATTAATCGAAAACATTGTAAATTTCATAAGAATGTCCATTTA
>JAQVOR010000110.1 GCA_028702535.1 Bacteroidales bacterium | reverse complement strand
CCAACTCGAAAATTTCGACAATTCACTATTTCCAAAATTACGCAAGATTTATACTGAGTTTAATCGGAATGATGCTCAAAAAATTAAAAATATTGAAAAAACTACAAACCACGATGTAAAAGCGGTTGAATATTTTCTTAAAGAGGAGTTTGACAATTTAGAAATCTCAGCATTTAAAGAGTTTATTCATTTTGGATTAACATCACAAGATATAAATAATACCGCCACTCCTTTAAGTATTAAAGAATGTATGGACGAAGTTTATTCTCCTGCACTGCTTGAGTTAATCAACTCACTTGAAGATAAGGTTTCGGAGTGGTCGGACATTCCATTACTTGCACGCACTCATGGGCAACCAGCCTCTCCCACTCGTCTTGGAAAAGAGATAGAAGTTTTCTCAACACGCATAAAAGAGCAATTAGCACAATTAGATCAAATACCATTTAGTGCAAAATTTGGCGGTGCTACTGGCAATTTTAATGCTCATAAAGTAAGCTATCCTGATATTGACTGGAACGAATTTGGATATAATTTCGTAAACAACTATTTAGGTCTTCATCGTAGTTTTCCGACAACACAAATAGAACATTACGACAATCTTGCAGCACTATTAAACTGCATGAACCGCATAAATACTATTTTAATTGACTTTTCACGCGATATTTGGACTTATGTTTCGATGGATTATTTTAAACAAAAAATCAAAAAAGGTGAAGTTGGTTCAAGTGCAATGCCACATAAAGTAAATCCCATCGATTTTGAAAATGCAGAAGGAAACCTTGGAGTAGCAAATGCTATATCATCGCATCTCGCAGAAAAATTACCAATAAGCCGCTTACAAAGAGATTTGACAGACTCAACGGTTTTACGAAATATCGGAATGCCATTTGCACATACTTTAATTGCTTTCTCATCAATACAAAAAGGGATATCGAAACTATTATTAAATGAAGCAAAAATAAAACAAGACCTTGAACAAAATTGGATAGTAATTGCCGAAGCCATCCAAACAATTTTAAGACGCGAAAACTATCCACAACCGTATGAGGCACTAAAAGATCTTACCCGAACAAATAAAGCCATCACAAAAGAGACAATGCACGATTTTATTGATAGTCTTAATGTTTCTAATATCATAAAAGCGGAACTTAAAGAAATCACACCTTTTAATTATACAGGCATTTAGTGAAAGACTTTTATAAAATATTTAAGTTTATTTTCCCCTACAAATTTTATGCAGGACTAAATATCCTGTTTAATATTTTGTCAACCATATTTAGTTTATTTTCGTTTGCTTTAGTAATTCCATTTCTTGGAATTTTGTTTAAATCACAGCCATTGATAAGTAACCCAAAGCCACTTGACTTTACCAATATGGCAAGTCTTGAGCATAATTTCAACTACTGGATAAGTAATATTATTGTTGATAAAGGCGAGTTAAATGCTTTAATTACCATTGGTATTATTGTTGTTATTGCTACTTTCTTTAAAACATTGACAATGTACTTTGCAAATCATTTTATGGTACCCATACGCAACGGAGTAGTAAAAGATATTCGCAATAAATTGTTTGATAAAGTTATTATACTCCCTATTTCGTATTTTTCGGAAGACAAAAAAGGTAATATTATTGCCCGTATGACAAACGATGTACAAGAAATTGAATGGGGCATAATGAGTTCACTCGAAATGATATTTAGAGACCCAATTAAGATAATTTTATTTCTTGCAACAATGTTAGTTATAAGTTGGCAAATGACGGCTTTTGTTTTTATTTTATTGCCTGTGGTTGGTTTAATAATAGGACGTGTAGGGCGTTCACTTCGTAAAACATCAATGGCTGGACAAACCCAAATGGGCAGCCTTATGGCACAAATTGACGAAATGCTCTCTGGATTAAGAATTGTTAAAGCTTTTAATGCCGAACAACATATTTCAGGCAGATTTCGAGACACAAACGACAATTACACTGGCTTGATGAATAAAATCAATAGAAAACGCTTTTTAGCAAGCCCTTTAAGCGAATTTCTGGCTACTGCGGCAGTTGTAGCAATAATGTGGTATGGTGGAACAATGGTTTTAGGTGGCAGTAATTCTTTATCGTCTCAAGCATTAATAGGTTATCTAATAATTTTTAGTCAAATAATTGCACCAGCAAAAACACTATCCTCATCGTGGTATAATATTAAAAAAGCTATGGCCTCAGTTGATAGAGTTAACGATATTCTTGATGCAAAAAACAATATTACCGAAAAACAAGGAGCGATAAAGATCAATAGTTTCGAACATTCAATTCATTACAAAAACGTCAATTTCTCATACACCGAAATCCCTGTGCTAAAAAATATAAATTTAAAAATCGCTAAAGGACAAACTGTTGCATTAGTCGGACAAAGTGGTTCAGGTAAATCAACATTGGTTGACCTTATTCCTAGATTTTATGATGTTGAAGAGGGCGAAATACAAATTGACGATAAAAACATCAAAGACTACAATCTAAAAAGCCTAAGAAACTTGCTTGGCTATGTTAATCAAAATCCAATATTATTTAACGACACCATATTTAACAATATAGCCTTCGGAATTCAAAATGTAAGCGAAGAGCAAGTCATCGAAGCAGCAAAAGTAGCTAACGCACACGATTTTATAATAGAAACCGAAAATGGATATAACACAAATATCGGAGACAGCGGAAGTAAATTATCGGGCGGACAACGACAACGATTGAGTATTGCAAGAGCCGTTCTAAAAAACCCTCCTATTTTAATCCTTGACGAAGCGACATCGGCATTGGATACAGAATCCGAAAAGCTGGTTCAAGAGGCATTAGAAAATCTAATGAAAAACAGAACATCAATTGTTATAGCACATAGATTATCAACTATAAAAAAGGCAGATGTTATTTGTGTTATGAATGAAGGAGAAATTATTGAGACCGGTAAACATGAGGACTTACTCATTAAAAAAGGGATTTATTATAAACTACATAATTTACAAATGAGTTAAATTTTATTAGAACACACTAATTATGAAAATAATAATAATATACACTACAATAATATTTCTATCGATTATGCTTGTCCAATGCAATAACGATAAAAAGAAGAAGCCTCATACTAAAACAAACAATGTTGAGTTAAAGCAAAAAAATTATAGTTATGAAAATCCACCAGTATTTAGAAATGACGGCGAATTAGTTTTTATAGACAATTCATCGGACACCCAAATATTCCAAATCAACATTGAGGTTGCCAGCACCGACTTTGAGAGAGCACTTGGATTAATGTATCGGGCACAAATGGAGGAAGAACAGGGAATGTTGTTTTTATTTCCTCGTGAGCAAGAACAATCATTTTACATGAGAAACACTCTTATCTCGCTCGACATTATTTATGTTAATTCCAAAATGCAAATCGTAGATATTTACAAAAACACAAGTCCTTTAAATGAGACTTCCCTCCCCTCCGCTGAACGAGCACAATACGTAATTGAAATCAATGGTGGATTATGCGACAAATATGAGATTGAAGTAGGCGATAAGGTAATATTTTAAAACAAAACTGAATTTACATGACATCCATTTGCCATATAACAATTGTACACAAAAGATACGATGTAAGAATATTTCATAAAGAATGTAAGTCATTGTCAAAAACATTTGAACAAGTAAATCTAATTGTTGCTGACGGTCTCGGGGACGAAATAAAAGATGGAATAAATATTTATGACATTGGCAAACCAAAAAACAGAACAGATAGGTTTCTAAAAATGTCTAAAAGAGCTTTAATTAAAGCATTAGAAGTTCAATCTAATATTTATCATTTACACGACCCAGAGTTATTGCGAATAGCACTCAAACTAAAAAAAAGCGGAGCAAAAGTAATATTTGATTCGCACGAAGACTTGCCAAGACAAATTATTAGCAAACCATATATCCCAAAATTCTTAAGAAAACCGCTAGCTTTTTTTGTCGAAATATTTGAGGACAGAATAGTAAAAAAGATTGACGGAATTATAACGGCTACACCATACATTAGAGATAGGTTTTTAAAAACTAATCCAAACAGTATTGATATAAATAACTATCCGATACTCAATGACATTAAGTTCAATAAAGAATGGAGAAACCGCACTCATTCAATTGGTTATATAGGTGGCATTTTGAAAACCAGAGGCATAATTGAAACCTTAGATGCCATTAAAGGTACTGATATTAAATTGATTCTTGCTGGAAACATCTCACCCAAATCCTTTGAAGATGAGTGCAGGAGACACGAAGGCTGGAGAAATGTGGAATATTTAGGGTTTCTGGATCGAAAAGGCATAAATGAATTACTTAGTAAAGTGAAAATAGGAATGGTTATTCTCGAAGCAACTCCAAGCTACATACATTCATTACCAGTAAAAATGTTTGAGTACATGGCTGCTGGCTTACCAATTATTGCTTCTGATTTTCCATTATGGCGAAAAATAATTATCGAATCCGACTGTGGAATTTGTGTTGATCAAACAAATCCAAGCGATATTGCAAAAGCTATTACCAAACTTATTACTGACGAAGACTTATTAAAACAATATGGTGTTAATGGCAGAAATGCAACAAAAGAGAAATTCAATTGGGGAATCGAAGAAAAAAAACTGATTAAGTTTTATAAGGCATTATAATCCGTTCATCTTTAAAACAAATCGTCTATGATTTTTGGGCTATTTTAATTTATCTGCGTTTTTTTATACCTTTGCCATCATTATAAAATTATTTTATGTTAAAGATTATTACTGTTATAGGAGCACGTCCACAATTCATTAAAGCTGCGGTAGTTAGTAGATATATTAGAAACTATCATAGCACAGACATCAAAGAAATTATTGTCCACACAGGGCAACACTATGACGCAAATATGTCAGACATTTTTTTTGAGCAAATGGACATTCCTAAACCTGATTACTTTTTAGACATTCATGGTCTCGGACATGGAGCAATGACTGGGCAAATGCTCGAAAAAATAGAAACTGTTCTATTAAAAGAAAAACCCGATTGGGTATTAGTTTATGGTGACACAAATTCTACTTTAGCAGGTGCATTAGCAGCAAAAAAACTACATATTAAGCTTGCTCATGTCGAAGCAGGACTGAGATCTTTTAACATGGCAATGCCAGAAGAAATAAACAGAATACTTACAGACAGAATCTCTGATATTTTATTTTGCCCTACTGACCAAGCAATAAAAAATCTTAAAAAAGAAGGATACGAAAACATAAATACACAAATTATAAAAAGCGGAGATGTTATGCAAGATGCAGCATTATATTATGCAGCAAAATCTCAAAGCCCTAACATAGAAGTACCTGAAAACTTCATTCTTTGCACAATTCATCGAGCAGAAAACACTGATAATTTGGAAAAACTCAAATCTATTTTTTCTGCACTATCAGAAATTAGCAAACAACATCAAATAATATTGCCAATTCATCCAAGAACAAAAAATATAATATTAAAAAACAATATTGAATTTGATAAATCGAATATACACATTATCGAACCTGTTGGCTACCTCGAAATGATACATCTTTTGAAAAACTGTAATTATGTAATGACTGACAGTGGAGGTTTACAAAAAGAAGCGTTTTTCTTCGAGAAAAAATGTTTAACACTCCGTGATGAAACCGAATGGGTAGAATTAGTTGAAAATTCGTTTAATATTGTTGTTGGAAGCAATAAGGACAAAATTATTGAAGGATTTAATAAATTACAAAAGTTAAATCCTAATTTTGCAATAGACTTATATGGTCAAGGGATGGCAGGGAAAAATATTATTGAAAAATTATTACAAGCTTAAAATCAAATGAATATTTTATTAATTAATCATTATGCGGGGTCTCCAGAAATGGGAATGGAATTTAGACCTTATTACATGGCTCGAGAATGGGAAAAGATGGGGCATAAAGTAATGATTGTAACTGCTTCACAGGCACACGTGCGAAACCTCCAATTCGATATAAATAAGCCTTATAAAATTAGAGAAATTGAAGGAATCCAATATTTTATTATTAAAACACCTGCTTATTCAGGCAACAGTATTAGTAGAATTAAAAACATGCGTGCTTTTGTTAAAGGTCTAAATAGGTTTAAAAACAAATTTGCAGAAACATTCCAACCAGATGTTGTAATAGCATCATCAACTTATCCTCTTGACATTTACCCAGCAAAAAAAATTGCTAATCTCTCGAATGCCAAACTAATTTTTGAGGTTCATGATTTATGGCCTCTTTCTCCTATGGAACTTGGAGGATATTCAAGACTTCATCCTTTTGTAGTAATAATGCAAAAAGCAGAGAATTACGCATACAAACATAGTGATACAGTTATTTCAATGTTGCCAAATGCATTTGAACACATGCAAAAACATGGCTTAAAAAAAGAAAAATTTAGACATGTTCCTAATGGAATTGTTGTTGAAGAATGGAATAAAAATAGAGAAATTCCAGAAGTTTTTACTACTACAATAGACAAAGAAAAAGAAAAAGGACATAAACTCTTAGCGTATGCGGGTAGTCATGGAGTTGCAAATGCACTTGACTCGTTGCTCAATGCCATGGCAATACTAAAAGACCAGCCTGTATCTTTATTTTTAATTGGTGATGGTCCATTAAAAAGTGAGTTGATTAAATTTGCAAAAAGCAAAAACTTATCAAATGTTTTTTTTCTACCGCCAGTCAAAAAAGATATTATTCCAGCAATATTAGATAAGATGGATTTTTTATATATCGGATTGCAGAACCAATCTCTATTTCGATTTGGAATCAGTCCAAACAAACTCATAGATTATTTAATGGCAGGTAAACCAATAATTCAAGCAATAAAAGCGGGAAATAATATTGTAGGTGATGCAAATTGTGGGTTAGCAATAGAGCCAGAAAATCACGATGCAATAGCAAATGCAGTTTGTCAATTAATAATTCTACCCAAAGAAAAAGTAGAAGAATTAGGACACAATGCCCATAAATATTGCTTATTACACCACGATTACAAAGTGCTTTCTAAGAGTTTTATTGAATATATTTCTAATTAATTGCTTTACGAATTTTCTTTGTTGTTTCTATTCCTAGTCCAACACAACATGCAATAAGAAAGCCTATAACTAAAGATAAAGCCAAGTTTTTCTTTAAACTTTTTTGTGCTAAGAAAATAATATTATTATTAACCAAAGAGAAGGAATGTAAAGATTTATATTCTTGCTCTAACTCCACTTTCCTATCGTAGATCTCAACCATCTCACTAAAAAGTCCTCCAACAGAAATCATTTGGCTATTGTTTTCATCATTCATATTTCTAAGAACAGCCTCCTGCATTTCATTCAAATCATCAATTTCTTGTTCTAAGACGTTAATATATGTATTTATTTCATTCTGCCTTTTAGTTAATTGTGATTTAAAGTAAGGAAGTTCATTAAAATAATACATAAACCCATCTTGAACCTCTTGTATATAATCCTTTGAATATAAGTTAAGAGTAATAATGACAGCATCAGTTAAACTGGTATCCAATTCAATTTTCCTGATACACTGGGCAACTTTAAGATCAACATTAAGCTGTTGAGATACAGTATCGTACATCTCATTATGTATATAATACTTAATCGGGTCGGCAATTTCATAAACAATCTCTCTGTCAACATTAGGACTGGTTGCAATAAGATTAACTTCATAATGGTTTTTACCCAAATAAAACTCAAGAACTCCAATTAAAGCACTTAACAGAGTAATTACGACAATGATAATAATGTGTTTTTTTAAAAACAATACACTCTTAGCAATCAATCCAATAATATCAATTTCTTTATTTTCCGTCATATTAAATTTCTTTATCTATTTGATAATAATTTCTTTCACTAGCTGTTCGTGATATTAGTTCTCCAAGAAATCCGGTAAGGAACAATAAAGTTCCTAAAATCATTGCTGTTAAACCAATAAAAAACAATGGGATTTGTGTTAATCTCTCCATTAATACACCATTTGAGACTGCAATTAGTTTTCTTATGCCAAGATAAATTGAAGCTCCAAACCCTAATAGAAACATTAAAGTTCCTAACACACCAAACAAGTGCATAGGTCGTTTTCCAAATTTCGATATAAACATTACAGATAACAAATCAAGTGGCCCGCGAATAAATCTTTCGAGTCCAAATTTTGTTTTTCCGTATTTTCTTTCTTGATGTTGTACTACCTTCTCTCCTATTTTCTTAAATCCTGCCCATTTGGCCAACACAGGAATAAACCTGTGCATATCTCCATAAACTTCAATAGTTTTCACAACTAAACTGCGATATGCTTTAAGGCCACAATTCATGTCGTGAAGCTTAATTCTTGTCATTTTACGAACTGTAAAATTATAGAATTTACTAGGTATATTTTTTGAAAACAAAGGATCGTGTCTCACTTTTTTCCAACCCGAAACAAGATCGTAACCGTCTTCAACTATCATTTTATAAAGCTCTGGAATCTCTTCTGGATTATCTTGCAAATCGGCATCCATAGTAATAACTACATCGCCCTTTGTTGCCTGGAAACCAACTTGTAAAGCAGCAGCTTTTCCATAATTTCGCCTAAACATTATACCATTAATAGTCTCGTATTTCTTTTTTAACTCCTCGATTACATTCCAAGAGTTATCAATACTGCCATCGTCAATCAAGATAATCTCATGCGAAAATTTGTGATCAGTCATCACACGAGTAATCCATTCAACCAATTCTGGAAGAGATTCTTCTTCGTTATATAGTGGTATTACAATAGAAATATCCATTTATTCTTCTGTTGTTTCGTTTATCCCTCGCATTGCATCTTCAAAACCACCTGCTTTACTTTTCATAAAAATAGTAGTTATCAAAGAAAATACTAATCCCTGACCAAATGTACTCAATAATGTTGTAATTGAAAGTGCGAAAGGCGTAAATACATACTTTGTTAAATACTCGTAAGATTGATTAATTTGTGCACTTGTCAAAGCTTCTTGCTCATATAGATTAGCACGTGCGACTTCAAGTAGTTTATCTATCTGTTCGGGGGCAACAAATTTATAAAAAACAAAAGTGTAAAAGAACATGATCAATGCCGCCACAATTATCATCAAAATTGTTCCTCCAAATAGTTTTTTGTAAGAAGCGTGTCCTTCGCAAAATCCATCACGATAATATTTTTGAACAATAATAACAGAGGCAATAAATACAATCATACTTACCCAGCCATAGGCTTTATTATCGCTAATATCAAATACATAAGCAATGACACTCATAAGTATCATCAGTAAACTTATAATTGCACCATAAGTCAATATGGTTTTAAATTTTTGTCCCATGCTATGAGTTTTAAAAGATTTTTCAAAGATATTAGAATTTTTTGAAAAATACTTACTGTTTTGTGCTTAATTATAATAATTATTACTACTTTTGTACTGGGTAAGTCTTATACGACCAGCTCCTGCTGAACTCCCCCAGGTTCGGAAGAAAGCAAGGGTAAGCAGTTGTAGCGGTGCGATATAAGTAGCTTACCCACTTTTTTTGTCCTATTGTGAGCGAAATTTATCAAGAAAATCAAAAATAAAATACAGTTTTTAATCTCTTAACTCACTCATTCGCCAAATTCTTCTTATAATATTTCAATAATTTCTTGAAGATTACATATTATAATATCTTTTTTATTGGACAAGCATTTTTACTGGTGCAACAATATATGTTTTTAAAGGTTTTACTATCTCTAAAGCTCTCTATTTGATTTTTTGTGCAAATTGTAAATGTTAATTTACACAAATCTACCAAACTATTATAAGAATTAGCAGATTATAATACCGCATCCAAGTATCACATAATCACAGTATCACAGTTATTCCAGCACGCTACCGCACGATTTTTTTATCGTGTAGTTGTGTACAGAGTCACTAAATCACAGAATTACTTAATAAACCGGCGTAAAGTCCATATTATAAAAAGCAAAAGCATATTGATCAACAATTTCATCAATAATTTTATCTGTTGGTTTTCCGCCACCGTGTCCTGCTTGAGTTTCTATTCGTACTAAAACAGGATTATCGCCTTTATAGGCATCTTGTAATGTCGCAATATATTTAAACGAATGTGCAGGCACAACTCTATCGTCATGATCGCCAGTGGTAACCATTACAGCAGGATATTCGATGTCTGATTTAATATTGTGGATTGGAGAATAAGCATAAAGATAATCGAACATTTCTTTATTGTCAGCACTTGTACCATAATCGGTTGCCCAATAACGTCCAATAGTAAATTCATGATATCTAAGCATATCCATAACACCAACTGCTGGCAACGCTACTGCAAAAAGATCTGGACGCTGATTTATTACAGCTCCAACAAGCAAACCACCATTTGAGCCTCCTTGAATAGTCAATCTTTTTGAAGAAGTATATTTTTTGGCAACAAGATACTCTGCTGCTGCAATAAAGTCGTCAAAAACATTTTGCTTTTTCTGTAGAGTACCAGCTTTATGCCATTCTTCACCATATTCGCCTCCACCACGTAAATTTGCAATAGCCACAACTCCTCCTTGCTCAAGCCACAACAAACGACTAAGGCTAAAAGACGGAGTAAGCGAAATGTTAAATCCACCATAACCACAAAGCAAAGTTGGATTATTGCCGTCTAAAGCAATTCCTTGTTTGTGAACAATAAACATGGGAATTTTTGTTCCATCTGTTGAACGATAAAACACTTGCTTTGTAACGTAATCTTCAGTCTTAACAC
>JAQVOR010000234.1 GCA_028702535.1 Bacteroidales bacterium | reverse complement strand
TCAAATATAAGCTATTTTAAGAGATGTTTTGTGATTTTCACAATCTGTTTTTAGAATATTATTCAAAAAAGATAATGGCTTAGAATTGATGTATTGAAGTCTTATAAGACGTAATTTAGCAATTAACAATAAAAGCAATATTTCCAAATAGGCTTTTAGGACATCTGCACCGAGAATGCTAATAAATCTACGTAAGTTATAAGCTATAAACATAAATCCCACATCTGCCTCAGCTCTTGAAATATATTTCTTAGTCATTATATAGCTAAATCCCCTCGCTGGCACAGATTTGAAATCCGTTCTCTTGGTATTACAGACACTCGAATTGCAAATCCGAGCCAGCGTGAGAGTTACAGGTTATAATGTTTGTCAATGTCCGTTTTGTAAGAAAGGAACCATGCGTAAAATTAAAGAATTACCTCGCATACGCTCACCCAGCAACAATCTGCCAAATCTTCTTTTATCAAAATTACGGTAATTGTTTTATGTTTTTAATTTGCTTCATATTTTATGAGCTAAGGAATCCTATGCTCAAAAAGTTTAAATTTGATGAAAAAGTGCAAAATTTGTAGGTTTTGGTACAACAAAGACACATCATCAAACTCAAAAAGCATAAAACCGTAAGGGTTTGTTTGACAATCCCTAAGGATCAAAGCATAATTTTCAAGCCAATCCAACGCAAAACCCTCGCAAAATACATAGAAATTAAAAAAACAAATAACAGATGGCAGCTGGCGGTGTAGTTCAACCTGTAATACTCGCTGGGTGCTGCGTGCAGGTTATATTAGTGTTTATTAGGCACTGGTGGTTTTTACGTGGTATTATTTCATGTCGTTAGAAAAATTTCTCTAAAAACTTCTTCAATTGCTTGGACTTCTTTGTTGGATAAACGTTCAAATTCTTTTTCTCTTGCTCTTTTTGATAACATCCCAAGGTTTTGCTCTAAAAATCGAGTTAATGTTGCGATTAATTTATCAGGCATTTCATACTCATCTTCAATAATCCTTTTAAAAGCATCATATTTTGTTAAATAATCAACTTCTTTTGGAATAATATGTTCTATCGTTTCATTTACACAATCGTAAAGAAATTCAGATTGTTTGGTTGCATCAAAATATCTATAGAAATCAATTGTGTTATTTGTTACTTCTACGTTGTGGTCTTTGGTTTCTTCCCATTCTATGTAATCTAGTAACGGCATAGAATATGACTCTAACACTTCCCTATATTCATTGATTCGATCTAGAATTGCCGCAGAAATAGGAAAAATTATTCCTTGTTGTGAAATTTTCTTTTTAATAAGTATGTGGTGTATTAAATATCTATGTAAGCGACCATTTCCATCTACAAAAGGATGTATAAAAACAAAACCAAATGCAATAATCGCAGCGCTTATTACTGCGTCGAGATTACTTTTTGTTATAAGATCACAAGTTTTGAGCAGACCATTTGTGAGAACTTCAACATCTTGCCATTTCGCAGAGATATGATCAGGAATAGGTTCTCCCGTATTTCTGTCGTGTTCACCTACAAAACCACCTTTTTGACGATAACCCATATCTATAAACCGTGGATTTTCAATTACTAATTGTTGTAATCTGAAAAGTTCATTCTTTGATAAATCTTTAATTCCAGCCTGTCCTATAGCTTGTCCCCATCTAGCTGCTCTTTTGCTTTTAGGGCTTTCACCTTCTATAGTGAACGACGCTTTTGAATCTTTAAGCAATAAAAAAGCAGATGCGCGTTGTAAAACATCTTTCTGTAATCCTTCTAAATAGATATTTTGTTTAGTCGTTAAATTGTTTTCTATGTATTTTTCAATTTTAGGAGTCTTTGAAACTAATGGGCAGAAATCTACTGTTCCAGGTAGGTTGTTTATCACCAAGTGTCGAGGCGATTTTGTTCCTTCTATAGCGTATTGAATGGATTCGTCAAGTAGTTTTATATAACTTTTTTTTGTCATATCTTCTCTTGAAGATAGTTTTATTCCACTTATCCATTCTAATAAAAACCAAATCTTTCTGGTATATTGGCCAGTTGGCTCAATTCCTACTAATTTGTTGAGTTGGTTTAATTCATAGTGCTGAGTTAGCTTTTTAAAAACTAATAGATTTATTCCTTCATATTTTAGTGCGAAAGTCAATTGTTTATGCAAAGATTCTATTTCTGATAATTCAATTGTGTCACTTGGTAAATAAGACTTTGGAAATACTTTCCAATTATCTTGTTGATATTTTTTATTTTGATTACTGATAATTGAAATGTAATTTGGTAATGGTATTTCAATCTGTTTGGAATGTATAATTGCACTATAACCAACGACGGTTGCTTTTTCTGGAAGTTGTTTTCCATGAAAAATAAGTGTTGTGTGAGAAAAGTGAGTGCTTTTTGCCATTTTCTAAATAATATGGGTGCAAGATATGAATAAATTGAGTGCAAAAGAAATAATACAGGTGCAAATTTGCATGTTGCAATAAAAATAGGTGTGAATATGAAGTTGTTTTTTAATTGTGTTCGAGAATCAGATATGATGATCTTCTCTATTTGCATGGGTTTTTCGCTTCCAACTAACGTAAAAATTCATCATTGATAATCAGCGAGTTACCAAATCCAATTTCTTCCATTTTAATGTCAAATTTAGTAATTTGTTTTGATATTCTTTTAATAATTCCCAACTTTCTTTTTT
>JAQVOR010000016.1 GCA_028702535.1 Bacteroidales bacterium | reverse complement strand
AGTAATTTTACTGTGTTCTTTTTCAAAAAGGTATAATTCTTTAAGCGTCCTAATAGCATGGACATCAGGGTATTTCGAAATTAAACTATCAAGTTTGGCGATACTTTCAGCGATGACTGTTGTATCAATTAGACCAAGGTCAGAGTTATAGTGTTTCTCATTGTCATACTCACGCAAACAAACTTTGAGAGCCTCGAAGCAATTTATATTCGACTGGTTTTTAGATAAAGCAAACGATAGATATCTGAATGAATTTTCCCAATTACGTAATGCAAGATAATATCTGCCAACATAATAATAATATTTATCTGCATCGGTTCCAAATCTTGGAAATTCAAATGACTTTATTAAAAAAGACAATGCGTAATCCTTTACATTTTGATTTGTGTCAGTACTTGCCCCCTTATATTTTAAATTATAACTGATTCTTTTGAAAAGTTTGACAATCCTTATTTTTTCCCAATAATTATCTAAAATCTGAAAGCCATAATAATTCCAGGAATTCGCCATTCCAAAAAGCATTATTACAAGATTCGGTTGGCAAGAATTAAGATCTTCCTGGAGTTTTTCAATTACCTGCGAACTATTTTGAGCACATCTGCCCCGATTTACAACAATTACTTCCTTATTAGTATTCTCTTGCAGTAGTTTTTGCAAGTGTGCTGGATAATCGTTACCATTTGTTGAACCCACACCATAAGTAAAAGAATCTCCTATGCAAAGAACTACAAATTTCCCATCATCATTGCTGATTTTAGTTTCTGCCTCTGCATTGTTAAATGCAAATCCGATTATTCGCAACGTAATTTCCAATAAAACTAAAACGACAATCAACCAGAATACAAATCCTAAAAAAAAGACTCCAATACTTGTTAAACCAGATTTAGAAAATGATTTCATTTTTGTTTTATCGTACTTTCTGATTTTTTTGATTAGTAGAAAAAGTGAAATCAAAATGCAAAAAAATCCAAGAGACAACACAATATCTATAAAAATTGGTTTCGCTAATTCAAAAGCAATTATTTCACTAGATTTACGAAAAAAGTTCTTTTTTTGATTAAAGCTATTATTGGTTTTTAAAATTAAGGATTTGCCCTGAATATCTGATTCAAATTCTTCAACACTTAGTTTTAAGACGTTTTTCTTATCCAATATTACAAGCGACTGAATTTCTTCAATCTTGACATCATCAATGACTATGTCTATATTCTTATAATATCCCTCTAAATATAGAATTCCATTATCTGATTGAAATTCAGAAATTGAGCCAAAAACACCTTCTGCATTTATTTTGTAATCAACGTTTCGTTCGTTAACTGTAATGATTTCTATCTTATATCTACCATTAATTTTAACAGATATTGCGACAAATAGAAAAAGGGATACCACTATTATAGTCAAACCAGCAGCAACCCAAAAGAAATATTTTTTTGTTTTCTTATTCATATCTGCCTACTATTCTAACAAGACCACTATAAGTACAAGATGAATCAGCATAAACGAATTTTATAGCAGAAAGTTTCTCAAAAGCATCAAATTTATACAGAATCGAATTGAGTTTTTGATTATTCCCGTTTATTATTTCAGTTGAAATCTCCTCATTGTTTTTATTAACTCCAATAAGTTTTGGCGATTGTCCGCTGGGATTAGTTTCAAGAATCACTTCTATAACATCCCAATTTTCGGCGTTTTTATAAATTTCCGAAAACCAAACAGAGTTCTGGTTAATAATATTTACATCAAATATTTTATCTATCCCTGACTTGACACAGTGTTTTTGTTCTGGGAATCCGTTATAAGGTATATAGTAATAGTCATTATTGTCAAAAATTAGACAATTATAAGCTCTCCAATAACTTACTTTTTCGGTAGCCTTATCAACAGCATTTAAGTAAACAATGTTTTTGTTAAAATGTATTGCTGTAATTAAGATTAAAAAAGAAATTTTCACTCCCCCTTTTACTCGCTCTGTTTTTGCAAACAAATCCGTTATTTCAAAACCAAAAACGGTTATAACGATAAAATTTAAAAACGAAGACAATGATAAATAACGGTGCTGATTAAGAATAGAATTTGCTTGAAACATTTCTATAAATGAAAGACTTGCAAAGTCTGGATTCTTAAAGACAAGCCCCTCCATGTCTGTTACATATATGTATAGAAAAACAGATGCGAAAGATAAAATTAGAGATGATAGAATGAACCAAGGAATTAAATCTCCACGTTTTTTTATAATTTTTATAATATAATATGTCATTATTATTAATCCTAATGCGACTGCCAAAACATTAACTAAAAGATTTATCCAATCTGCACCAATCGGTGGTAATCCAATTAGTCCAACAAAACTTCTAATAAACACAAAAACCGTAACGATGATTAAATCAATGAAGTTTTTATGTTCAATTTTAAAAGCCGACTCATAAAATGTTCCTAATCCGTTTTCATTAAGATTTATTATTTGGTCAGTCTGTATATATGCAACAATAATTTGCGTTATAATTGCTACACAAATGGTAATAAAAACGATTACTATTGATTTATTTTTCATTCTAACCAATTGATAAATAATTACAATTATTACAAAAGGGAGTAAAAGGGTGAAAATAGGTTTTGACAAAGCAAATAGAATAAAAACAATCCCAAAAGCTATTAGTGTTTTCTTTTTTACAGGAGTGGGGTTGAGATTAGTAAAAATAAAAAGGAATAATATCGTTGAAACTGCAAAAGGTACTTCAAACAAAAAATTAGAAGACAAAAACACAATTGGATTTAAAAGAAACATTAAACTTATTAAAAATCTTAATTTATCATCTTTAATAATAAGTCTGAATATTTTTAAATTAAACGAAGCAAAAACCAAAGAAAAACAGATTGCAGTAGTTATTTGAAGTGCTTCAGGGAAAAACTGTCTAAACCCAAGTGCTTTTAACAAAATATATGCCGTTAGGTTTTGAAAAGCATTAAGATAACCAGCATCTGGAGTAACAAGACAATCAAAGAAATTATTAAAATCTGCTTTCACAAAAAATTTGGAAATATCATCTCTAAAGCCTGTTCCGTACAGATATATTGAAGATTTTAACACAAAAACTAGCCAAACAAACGAAATCAAAAGACTCCACCAAAAGAATGAGTTTAACTTGAGTTTTTTGGAATAAATCCCCAATAATAAAAAAGGGAATATTAGTGTGGCAAAAACTATTAAAAAATTGAATAACGAAAACCCTAAGAAATTCAAAATCTGATTATCCGAAAAATAGAACAATAATGGTGGCAAAACCGATAATATATAAATTAAGGGGATTTTAAAGTTTTCTGTTTTAATAAACCTGAATGACGATGCTATGAATGTTTTAAATGCAGAAAACCCTTCTTTATATGATTTTTTTAAAACACCCCACAATTTACATATAGCAAGAAAAGAAAAAATGCCAATGTAATAATATAATAATATTTCAAGAAGTTTTATAGCGAAAAAACCAAAATAGACAGTAAGATTGTTTTTTGTGAGCAGAGAAATTTTCTTAAACAGAGGAACTTTCGGAAAAGCTTTTGAATCTATGCGATACTTACCCAGCTCGATTATTTTCAGGCTTTTAGCTTCTATAATTTGCTCAGATTCCCCAATCTTTAATTTAGCTATAAATTGATCTGGATTATTAGTTTCAATAACTATACTCCAAACATAACGTGCATTTAATACAAATGTATTGTTTTCTTTTTTCAAAAAATCAATAACCCCACCAGTTGGACTTATAGCATATATTCTTGTTTGAGACTCCGAATTTAACTGAATGTAAATATCATTACTAATATTTGCTCTTGAGAAATACAACAAAACTAAAGTTCCACAGATTACCGTAATTCCGGCAACAATTACCAAAAGTTTTTTTAATATGTTCCTTTTCATTCTTTACAGTACAACGCACAATGCAACAAGCAAATGCAAGTTTATTCTTTACAAATTTAGGAAATATATTTTTAGGACTGTCATATTTTAATTCTTTCTTGGTCTTAGATTGATTTAACAATGAATTTCCTTGATTTTCTTATCATCTTATTGCTTACATAGTCGACATAATTCAATACCGTTTGTTCCAATAAAAAAAGTTAAAAACCCAATAAAGTACTTTATTATATTTCAACTTCTTGAGAAACAATATTTTTTACTAAATTTGCTTAAACAAAAAACTTTATGTTTCGCTGGATAAAAAAAATAATGTGGGTCTATATCAGATTTGTTCAAAAAATTCTGATAACATTGTTTTTAACCCTTACATATTTTCTCATTATACCTTTTAGTTGGTTATTTATGGTAATTTTCCATTCGGGCAAAGTTTTTAAGACATTTAAAGTAAAAAGCACATATTGGCAAAAGCTTACTAATATTGATACTGATTTAAAAGATTTTACAATACAATCATAATTATGAAAAAAATAAAATACATTTTAAAAGAAATGTTTAGGATGATGAAAAAGCATAAGTTAAGTTTTTTGGCTCCAATTTTTATCATTTTGGCAGTATTGGCTTTTCTGGTGTATTATATCGGACCAGCAGTTATTGTTTCATTTATATATGCAGGAGTATAGAGTTTTTAAAATAAGAGAAATTTAATTTTTTTATAATGACGGAAAGAAAGATATGCAAAAGATGTGTAATGCCGGAGAGTGAACCTGATATTTTTTTGAATAAAGAGGGTATTTGTAATATCTGCCTTACTTATGAACATGAAAAACAAGACGATAATAAGGAAAAGCTTCTTGAAAGTGATTTACTAAAAATATTAGACAAATATAAAGGCAAAAAAAAGTATGATTGTATGGTGATGTGTAGTGGAGGAAAAGACAGTACTTCAGCACTTTACTTTATGAAAACACGCTACAATTTAAACATATTAGCTTTTATGTTTGACCACGGATTCGAGACAAAGGAAGCAATCGACAATGTCAGAAATGCAGTAGATATATTAGATGTAGATTTTATTTTATATAAATCATCTTTCATGAAACCCATGTTCAGCAAAATACTACAAACTGACTCCAAAGCAACACTTTGCCACATTTGTTCAATTTGGTATATGGACTTAGCCTACGATGTAGCGGCTCGTTATGACATCCCACTTATAGTTGCAGGATGGACTAAAGGACAATCTCAAACAAAAAAAGCAAATACACAATCTAATAAAAACCATTATACTGAATTTCTCTTGATGTCAGAAGCTACAGAATGTTTTTTAAACAATCAACTAAAAGATATGCCTCAATACAAAAGATTTCCTAAAAGTATGGAGGAGGTTTTAAAGCGAGCAAAAAAACGTCATAAATCATTAGTTATTTCCCCTCATTGGTTTTTGCCTTATGGACCTGAGGAGTATGTCAAAATTATTAAGCAGGAACTAGGATGGAAAGCTCCAGCATTAAGCTATCCTAAAGGTTCGACAAATTGTCTTCTAAATTTTATTTCTGTTTACAATTCAATAAAACACTTTGGATATACTCATTATCATGTTGAGGCAAGCAAACTGATTCGCAAAGGTGTTATTTCGAGAGAAGAAGCAATTGAACAATTAAAACAAAACTTCGATTTCGAAACTTTAAATAAAGTAGCAAGTAAAATGAATATCAGTTTTGATGATTCTTTATAATCTATAATCCCACGCTTTTGTTTTTATCCTATTTTCATTTAATTATGTGATGTTAAAACTATCAATAACTGGAGGAGATAAACAGTTAATAATGCGTTATGAATAGATTACGGCATAGTTAAAGGCAATTGCTGTGTCAGTTTAAAGATAGCCATTTAATTGATTAAACAAAAAACACAAATGTTCTAATTTTTACCCTCTGCTTTTCATTTCTTCAAAAATTCCTTAATATTTATAAAAAAACCATATATTTGAATAAAAAAAATTGTTCATGAACATTCTTGGATTATCATGTTATTATCACGATTCAGCTGCTTGCATTATATGCGATGGAGTATTGGTGGCTGCAGCACAAGAAGAAAGATTTAACAGAATTAAAAACTCATCTGATTTTCCGATTAATGCAATTAATTTTTGTGTACAACAGGCAGGAATTAGTTTTGATCAAATTGATTATGTAGCTTTTTACGAAAAACCATTTCTTAAATTTAGTAGGGTTATTTTAGACATCGTATCAAAATTTCCTTTTTCGTATGGTTCATTTATCCGAAATACTCCACAATGGTTACAGGACAGGCTGATTTTACCAGGAGTTCTTAAACGTGAATTTGCATATAAAGGCGATGTTTTATTTATCCCTCATCATCACGCTCATGCTGCAAGCACCTTTTTTGTGTCGCCTTTTGATGAAGCTGCAATACTGATAAATGATGGGGTCGGGGAATATTCAACTTCAAGTATCGGATTTGGAAGTGGGAAAAACATTGATTTGCAAAAACAGATTAATTATCCCGATTCTCTTGGTTTACTATATTCTGCGATTACTACTTTCCTTGGCTTTAATGCTAATAGTGGCGAAGGGACAACAATGGCATTAGCCAGTTTTGGGCAAGTAAATTACCTAGAACAGTTTAAGAAGATTATAAACATCGCCCCTGATGGTAGTTATACATTGAATCAGAAATATTTCTCGCTGAATAAAAGAAAACGGATGTACTCCAAAGATTTAATTACATTGCTTGGAGCGCCTCGCAAGTTTGACACAGATTACGATCAAAGGCATAAAGATATTGCAGCTACATTGCAGTTTGTTATTGAAGACTGTTTAATTAAACAGTCAAAATATGCTTATAATACATTTGGAAGTGAAAATCTTTGTCTTGCTGGTGGAGTCTTTCTAAACTGTGTGGCAAATCAAAAAATTCTGGAACAAACTAAATTTAAAAAGATTTTTATTCAACCTGGTGCTGGCGATGCAGGTGCTTCAATAGGTGCTGCTTTTTTTACTTATAATTCAATCTTAGGAAATGAGCGCAAATTTGTTATGAATCATGCATATTTTGGTCCAGAGTCAACAGATAAAGAAATTGAAATTGCCTTAAATGCAAAATCTCTTAAATTTAATAAGTACGAGGAGCAAACTCTTCTTGAGATTGTCACGGAAAGGATAATTGCAAAAAAAACTGTTGGATGGTTTCAGGGACGACTTGAATTTGGTCCCAGAGCCTTGGGGAATCGCTCAATACTTGCATCTGCACAAGATTCAGTTATGACTGAAATATTAAACAGTCGAATCAAGCACCGAGAATGGTTTCGCCCATTTGCTCCAATTGTTAAAAAAGAAAAAGCTAATGATTACTTTAAGATGTTAGCTGATTCTCCGTTTATGCTTTTAGCGCCTAAAGTTATTGAAAAAATGAAAACTATAATCCCAGCGGTAACACATATAGATGGGACTGCCAGAACTCAGACAGTTGACAAAGAAACAAATCCATTATTATGGAAATTACTTGATGTTCACGAAAAGAAAACAGGAATTTCTGTTATTATAAATACTTCGTTTAATTTAAAAGCCGAACCGATTGTATGCAAACCAGCCGAGGCAATTATTGACTACCTTAATTCTGAAATGGATTGTTTAGCATTAGGAAACTATTTTATTGAAAAACACGATGAAATATAAAAAGATAAGCCTGATTTTGTTTTTTGTTGCTCTTATTTTAGGTGCTGGGCTTATTTATTATTTCTCTTTGGAAAAATCTAAAATCCCTTTTGCTCAAACTCCTTGCATTTATATTAGTGGTATAGATATTTCAGAAATGTCGCTGGTCAAATCCTGGGGTACAAATAGTGAGTCAGACATGGAAATATATATCCATTTAAAACTACATTATAGAAGTACGGATACTTACATTTACGACCCGTGGAGTATCAATGAACTTCTTTATAGTGATATTGAGAATATCCATTTAAGTCTCCCTGATAGCTTATTTACAAAGCTTGAATATTTATGGTTGAAGAACGGAGATATAGTTAAGAAATATGATAAGAATCTTTTAGAAAAAGAGTGGATAATTGCAAGAGATGCAAATCTTGTTGTTTTATCTTCAACCTCTAAGCAAGTCAGTACCAACACACTAAAAATCGGCAACAAAAACTTATTAAACAATGTCAGAATATTTGGATTCCAATTGAAATTATTTTACTATATTTATATAGGGATTTTATCAATCTTATTTATCTACAGTTTTTCCCATGTTTTTAAAAAGATTTATTTTTTAGTAATTAAATTTAGCAAAAAAATGTTTAACAAGCATAGAGATTTATTCTCTGGCATTTTTTCATTTTTTGCTGGTCTTATTTTCATTTTAATAATTTTGGAAATCACTTTACGAATTGTTGGATATTATCACAAAAAACAAAACATAAATTATAATTATAAACTATCTTCCAAAACTGAGAATGTTATTGTTTGTTTGGGCGACAGCTTTACTGAGGGGATTGGTTCTTCTGAAGATAATGATTATCCAGCTATTCTTGATCGTATGATTAAGGATGAATATGGCGAAGTCTTTGATGTGTTAAATTTCGGGCAATCAGGTAAAAATACTGTTCAGATAAAAAGTGAATTTAAGGAATATCTCACAACTCATACTCCGAAAGTGGTTGTTTTAATGGCTGGTTCGGCAAATTATTGGAATTATTATGGAATGGGGAATAGACAAAAATTTATTTATAATATTCGTACATTTAAACTTGTTAAGTTGCTGTGGAATTCCATTTTTACTGCTCAACAAAAAAAAAAGGAGCTACCTAACAATTCGTTTTTTAGTATCAAAAAATATGAGCAAAGACGATTGGAATTTTTATTAAGAAATCAAAAACAAGAATACAATTTGTCCTATCATTTGAGTATCCTTAGGTCGTCAGACAGTTTACGAATAAAAGCATATTCTGATTCTATATTTATGTTAGATGATATAAATCCCGTAATTTTAACAGACCTGGTATTTTACTCTATGTTGGCAAGCTTTGATATGGATTTTGATAAACTTAAAAATCTTGAAAATAAGGATTTGGCTGATTTTATTAAAATTACTCAAGGGATAAAGCAGGATACAATTCCTGCAGACATTTATTCTAATTATTATATTTCAATGTGGTATTTCATCAAATCTCTGTCGGCGGAAGATACTAGAAGTGTACAATTTTTGAAAAAGTCGAAAATTTTTAACCCTTACCTCGAAGATGCCTATTATGGTTTGTATTATAAAAGACAATTCGCTGGATATTTACCCAAAGATTATTATAGCAAAGCTGTTTGCCTAAAGGATACTGCAGATTATTATATACATAAACTTGGATTATTTGGTGGTAATTTAAAAAAAGGGACTGTATATATTGAAGAAGATAATCATCTAAAAATCAATATTTCACGAATTGACACTTGGGTTGAGGATGAACTGTACGAAATTGTAAACTTATGTACTCAAAAAGGAATTGGAGTAATAATAATGAATTATCCGATTTTAGACGAAGGTTGTCCATTTCAACCAGTAAACGATGTTTTAGAAGATATTGCGATTTTATATAATGTTAGTTTTATTAATAATTATGAAAGATTTAAAACTATTGATAAAAATCGAGATTCATATTTCGTTACGGATGGACATTGTAGTGATATAGGTTATTATTATATTGCTGAAGAAGTTTTTAATGAAATCGAAACAAATAATTGGTTTGTAAGAGAATAAAAGGAAAATAAATAATAACTGGATTGTATAATATTATGTCAGATATTGTTAAATTACATTTTAAGTTTGAGTTTGTTTTGCACTCAGACATTTTGTGATTATATAATATAAATAAAAGTCTAATAACCCATTTGCTTTAATTTCCACAAAACACCATTTGCAAATTTTTTATATCCAGCAGCATTATGATGACCATCTATTTCCCAATAATACTTTTGAGAATCTGATGCATCAATATTTTCAATTTCTCTATAATATTCTAACAAGTCTAAACATACTACTCCTTGCATATTGGCATACTCTAATACTAGGGAATTATATATAAATTTCCCTGTATCTGTTTCATATTTTACTGGATAAAACACTATCAATAATTCAAACTTATAATCTTTTGACAATTCTCTAAATTGAATTATAGTCTTTTTTAAATCGGAAATTGCTTTTCCCTTAGCTTTTATGATTTCCTGTTTTGGAATTAGTAACTCATTGTAGCCAAATAAATTATGAACAAACAAACGACACACAAACGACACAGCATAAACAGGTTGCCACCAGTGTTTTTTTATAGCAGTTTGCATTTTATCAAATCGTTCTTCGCCACCTCTCAACAGCATATCTTCCATTTCACAACCATAAGCAACAATTACAAGATTAGGTTTATACACTAATAGTTTATCTTTAAGCAAACGATATTCGTAAACGGGATCACTTCCAGAAATACCAGCATTTATGAACCTAAAACTGAGACTATCCTTCTTTGGCATTTTTTGTTCTAAAAATTTTGGCCAAGTTGAATCTGCATGTGCGCCATCTCCTTCCGTAAAAGAATCGCCCAAAGCTATTATAAGGTACTCGTTAGAATCTTTCTTTTCTTTTATATCTTCACCCGACAACCCAATAGAATTAGATTTTCTAAAAAAATCGAATTCAGTATTTTGAAAAGAATATGTTGAATTTTCGGTTCTCACATAATAATTTACAATTCTGTTTTGATACTGAATCGATTCATAGTAACCAAATCGTTTTTCAAAACCACTTAAGTTTACTCCAAAAATTCTGAGCAATATTTCAGCTAAAAGAATGCCAATAAACACACTAGCAATTAGAGTTAATAAATTTTGTTTATTGCGGAAGCTAAGTTTTATTGCAACATTTAATATCAAAAAGATTGCAAAAAAAATTGCAAAAATAAGCCAAAAACCTGACCAAATAAAGAGTTTTCTTTGAATATAAACTTGGAAAAATAAAATAAAATAAAATAAAAAACATAAAACTATCAAAACTACTATCAAATTTTTTAGCTTGTCTTTTTTAAAATAAACTAAAAAAACAAGCAACATAGTTGAGGCAATATAAAAGATAATAATTAAGATAATTATACGGATTTTTTCTTTTGAAAGCCAATTAACTTTAAATAATTTATCAAAAAAAGTATAATTATTACTTAACTCTGAAATATGAATATTATCAATACAACAGAAATTTTTATTAAGCAAAATCTTATCATTAGTGTCTTTAATTAAAATGTTAATTGGTGTAATCGAATTAATACCTACAATGCTAATTTCGAGGTGGTTAAAATACCATTCTTTTGGGTAGGAGAAATAGCCATAACTTCTCATCAAAGAAAATTTTCGGCCAAAAACACTTACACCGTAGCAATCTGTTCTATCATTAATAGATACACTATCTTGAGTCACATATATTTTAAGTTCTCCGTAAATATTTGTACGTTGCACATAAAAAGCAGAGCATACAGCTATAAATAAAAATAAAACAATAACAATCCCCAGTAAATATCGAACAAGTCTATTGCCAACAAATTTGCTTTTCATTTTCAGATTATTATTCAAAACCATATCGTATCATTTACAAAGACAATTCTTTTTAATATCAGACACTATTAAGTTTTTAGTTAATTGGTTATCTTGTAAATATTAGCTAAGTTCTAAAAATTATTAATACCAAAATAATTATTAAAATATTCTTATTAGTAATTAATTGTTAATATCTTAGCACCCAAATAATTAGACTATTTGCATCAAATTAAGATGAAAAACTCTGTGACAGTAAAATTAAATAAACTAATAACACTTAAAAATCAAGAACTTGGTTACAGATTTATTGCTAAAATTACAGTGAGCTAATGTACACACTTGGAATCTCGGCATATTACCACGATTCTGCTGCTTGTCTTATTTATAAAGATGAGATTATTTCTGCTGCCCAAGAAGAAAGATTTACCAGAATAAAACAAGATAAATCTTTCCCACTTAACGCCATAAAATATTGCCTCACAGAAGCCGGGCTGGACATTTGCGATATTACTGCCTTAGTATATTATGAAAAGCCATTCCTTAAATTCGAGAGATTATTAGAATCATATTATCATTTTGCACCAAAAGGTATCGTTTCATTCGTTAAATCAATTCCTATCTGGATAAAAGAAAAGCTTTTTATAAAAAACGAACTACATTCTGAATTAAAAAAAATTGGAAAATACGATAAAAAAAAATTGAAAATATTTTTTTCAGAACACCACTTATCTCATGCAGCCTCGGCATATTATCCTTCTGGATTTGCTTCTGCAGCAATTTTAACATTGGACGGCATGGGCGAATGGGCATCTGCATCCATTGCATCAGGGAAAGGCAATAAAATAGAAATACTTCAGGAACTGCATTATCCAAATTCATTAGGATTGCTATATTCTGCTTTTACTTACTTTATAGGATTTATGGTTAACAGTGGTGAGTATAAACTAATGGGTCTGGCTCCTTATGGTAATCATGGTTCGGAACAAGTTGAACATTACAAGAAACTCATCAGGGATAATCTTGTTGAAATAAAACCAGATGGCAGCATAAGACTTGAAATGAAGTATTTTGCATTTGCTACTGGGTTAAAGATGGTTCATACAAAAAAATGGGAGTCGCTATTTAACATAAAAAAACGTAATCCTTCTGATGACATTTTACAGTCTCATTCAGATTTAGCCTTAGCAATACAGCAAATTACTGAAGAAATAGTACTGAATATGGCTCGTGAAGCCAAGAGGCTAACAGGAAGTAAAAACCTTTGTATGGCAGGAGGAGTTGCCTTAAATTGTGTAGCAAACTCAGCAATCTTGAAAGAAAAATTATTTGACAAAATTTTCATACAACCAGCTTCTGGAGACGCTGGTGGATCGCTCGGTGCTGCCTTGGCTTTTGTTTATTTGAACAATGATTATCCTATCATTGCATGCAAAACTGATAAAATGAAAGGAGCGTTTCTTGGTCCTGAGTTCTCCGATTCTGATGTTTTGAAAGTTGCAAGAAAATATGGTGCGACATGGAAATATTTCGAAGATGACGATTCTTTATTTGAATTTACTTCCAATAAACTTATCGAAGGCAAAGTAACTGGTTGGTTCCGTGGAAGAATGGAGTTCGGGCCACGTGCTTTAGGAAATCGAAGTATCTTAGCAGATGCTCGTAATCCAGAGATGCAAAAAAAACTCAATCTTAAAATTAAGTTCCGTGAAGGATTTCGACCTTTTGCACCTTCTGTTTTAAACGAAGACAAACAACAATACTTTAATATTGATGTCAGCTCTCCCTATATGCTTTATATTGCAGATGTTACAGAAGACTTAAGAAACGCACTGCCTGATAATTACGAAAGTCTTGATATAATGTCAAAACTATACATTCAGCGATCAAGTGTTCCTACAATTACACATTGTGATTTTTCTGCACGTTTGCAAACTGTTCATAAAGAAACGAATCCTGATTATCATAAACTGATTTTAAAGTTTAAAGAACTTACAGGAACAGGATTAATTGTAAATACCAGTTTCAACGTTAGAGGAGAACCTATAGTTTGCACACCTAGCGATGCTTTTAGATGTTTTATGAGAACTGAAATGGATGTTCTTGTTTTACAAAATTATGTTTTTATAAAAGAAAATCAAAACATTAATAATAAGTTATTTAACGAAAATTTTAAACCTGATTAAAATGGAATTTTTAAAAGATATTTGGGGTTTTTTAAAAGAACGTAAGAAGTTTTGGCTTATACCCATAATTATTATTTTGCTTTTAGTAGGTCTTTTGGTAATTGTAGGAGGCTCCAGTAGTGTTGCACCCTTTGTTTACACTTTATTTTAAATGATAAAAGACAAAAAGAGACATATAACCGATTGCTTGGTAATAGTATCAGGACTGCTAATAGTGGGGATTATTACAGAAGAGTTCATTTATCTTTATATCGCAAGCCTTGTGGGGATTTCATCTGCACTAATTCCTCCTTTTGCTTATGTGATTTCGTTTTTATGGCAAGGAATCGGTAAAGTTTTAGGTTTTGTTACTTCAAAATTATTATTGTCAATTATTTTTTATTGTTTATTGTTTCCTTTCTCTTTACTACATAAACTTTTTGCTAAAAACAAAAGTATAAGCAAAGATAAATCAGAAACATACTGGATAAAAAAAGGAAAAATTGCAACAGATTTTTCAAAGCTTTGGTAAGAGTTCAAAAAAGTTTCTCTATAAGAATGGGCTTATTGTTTTTATTTGCTTAGGGATTATCAAAAAGAAATAACATCGGCAATCAAATCGGCATCATATTTTTTTACATTATAACACGCCCTTGAAGCTCAGATAGTTTTTTTATAACTTCGTTTATCTGACTAATTTTTTCCAATATACTTAAAATCTGTTCGGGTTTATTTGTTGTTTTTGCGTCTTTAAGTTGTTGCTGCAGCTTATTTTTTGCTTCTTTAACAATATTCAGTTTGTATTTTCGAAAAAGATCTTCGAGTAATTCATTTAATTTTTTTTCTTCGTCAACAACTTGTGCTCCCTTTCGTTTCCAAATTTGGCTTAATTGATGTTTTTGCGAACAAAGGCTAGCCGACAACTGACTTATTTCGGGGTCTTGGTGCTGTGTAAAAAAATCGGCACTAATTTTTTCGTTAGATTTAATGATTTGCTCTGCCAGTAAAAATATTTTTTGATTAAGTATATTTTTCATTTCAAGCTCATCATTTCTTAATTGGTCAATAATATAGTCTGCAACCTTTACATCGACATTTTCTTTAGATTCATGATTTACGAAAACTACTTTCTCATTACCATATAATAACAGTAGCCTTATTATTTCATGTTCTTGTGCTTCGAAATACACTTTGTCGACAAAAGCAGGAACAGGGGGGATATTTTGAGATGGCCCCAATAGGCTATGGCTTCTTTCCTTTTGCTTTAAATCTTGTATTTTTCGTCTAGTTATTTTTGCTACTTCGGCGTATAAGACTGTTTCGTTTATATTCATAATATTACTACATTCCTGAATATAAACCGACTGTTTAATTTTATCGTCAATAACCGAAATAGATCTGACAATATCTGAGATTAAGGCCGCTCTCTTAATGGGATCATTTTTTGCTTCATCGCTTAATAGTTGAGCTTTAAAACTTATAAAATCCTGTTCATTTTTTCGGATATATTCTAATGTTTCGGAGCTTGAATGCTTTTGTGCAAAAGAATCAGGGTCTTCACCCTCAGGGAACAATAATATTCTAACATTTAGCCCTTGTTCGAGCAACATATCTGTACCTCGCAAAGATGCCTTTATACCGGCTGAGTCGGCGTCATATAAAATTGTCACATCATTAGTAAACCGATGTATTAATCGAATTTGGTCTTCGGTTAAGGATGTTCCAGATGAAGCGACTACATTTTTAATATCAGCCTTATGAAACGAAAGTACATCAGTATATCCTTCAACGAGATAACATTTTTCTTTTTTAATTATTTCTTGCTTTGCTTGAAACAATCCATATAGCACCTTACTTTTACTATAAATAGCCGATTCTGGGGAGTTCAAATATTTTGCTATATTCTTATCAGTTTTGAGCGTTCTTCCACCAAAACCTATTACCTGCCCCGATAGACTAAAGATTGGGAACATAACTCTCCCAGCAAACCGATCGAAATTAAAATTTTCTTTTACAATAGAAAGCCCTGTTTTTTCGAGGAATTCAAGTTTGTATCCATTTTTTAAAGAATCTTTTGTAAACGCATCTCTTTCTTCAGGACTATACCCGAGTTTAAAATCATTAATAATCTGTTTACTAAATCCTCTTTCACGAAAATATCTCAATCCAATACTTATACCTTCTTCGGACTGCATAAGATTTTCGGCGAAATAATTGGATGCAAATTTTGTTACAATGAGCATACTTTCCTTTTCGCTACCGAGTTTTTTTTCCTCATCACTAAGCTCTCTTTCTTGGATTTCTATACCATATTTTTTGGCAAGATATCTTAGTGCTTCGGGGTAGGAAAGCTGTTCGTGTTCCATAATAAAATTAACGGCATTCCCCCCTTTGCCACAACCAAAGCACTTAAATATGCCTTTAGCAGGGCTTACAGTAAATGATGGGGTTTTTTCGTTATGGAAAGGGCATAAACCCTGAAAGTTGCTACCTCTACGTTTTAGATGCACAAAATCATTAACAACATCCACTATTTCGGCTGCATCAAATATTTTCGAGATAGTTATTGGATCAATCATTCAATAAAATATTAAAATATAAACAACTAAATAATTCGTAAAATTGCGATCGTTTAACAGATTAGCATAAAAAACTACTATAATTTTAATTTCATAAATATCAATAGATAATCATATTTCCAGTACTTTCGACATTACTCACATTGCCCGCCCTATCAACAATATAGAATTTATACAAAATAGTATCTCCATTAAAAGGATAATTTTCGTTTAAGTCATTTACAATTATTTCGCCTTTTAGAGTTTTATCATTTCCTACGGGAGTAAATTTTGGCACATAATAATTAAGAGGTAAAATCAATTCTACAGGTGTCAATACTCCAGCTACAAATCTGTATTTTTCAAGAAAGATGGTATTTTTTTGAGGTTGGATTGTATCAAACCCAATATCCCCATCTCCATCGACAAATGCGAATTGAAGTGTTCCATTTAAAACTCTGTTTTGAAGTCCATCAAGTGTGTCTTTAAGCGTAAACTCAATAAATTCGATTTTTGGAATAGGCGAATATTGTTCAATTCTAAAACACGACACGCATGTTACGGATATAAAAACCAATAATATTACTTTCCAAGATTTCATAAAACAAAAATACAAAATTTTTCATATAAAAAAAGCTATCTACGAGTTGTCAGATAGCTTTTTTTATTGATTTAATTATAATTTCTTATGCTTGAGCCGTTGGACCTCCAAAATTCATTGGTATTGGATTTCCTTGTTTATTAGACGACACTTTAATTGTACCATTAACAGATTCGTACTTTGAAATATTATCTTGTAATGCACTCATCAGTCTTTTGGCATGTTCTGGCGTTAAAATTATTCTTGATTTAACCTTCGCCTTAGGCATACCTGGCATAATTCTGACAAAATCCAGCACAAACTCTGAAGAAGAATGTGTAATTACAGCAAGATTAGCATAAACTCCTTGCCCTGTTTCTTCGGTAAGTTCAATATTGATTTGATTCTGTTTGTTTTTATCTTCCATTTTAATTCTCTTTTAATATTATAATTTCTTCTTCGATTTCTTGTTTTTCCATATATTCTAACGCAGAAACACGAATATTTTGCAATTCTCTTTGTCCAGTTCCAGCGGGGATTAAATGTCCCACAATTACGTTTTCTTTTAGGCCTTCAAGAGTATCGACTTTACCTCTTATAGCAGCTTCGTTAAGAACTTTAGTAGTTTCTTGGAATGATGCGGCAGACATAAAACTTTGAGTTTGTAGTGCAGCTCTAGTAATACCTTGTAATATCTGGCTTGATGTAGCAGGCAATGCGTCTCTAACCTCAACAAGTTTAAGGTCTCTACGTTTAAGCATAGAATTTTCGTCTCTTAAACGCCTAAATGACACAATTTGTCCAGGTTTAAAGTTTTCGGAGTTTCCAGCGTCCACAACAACTTTTTTATCAAACAAGTTATCATTTTCTTCTCTAAAAGCCCATTTATCTACGATTTGTTTTTCTAAGAACTGAGTATCTCCAGGTTCTTCGATAACAACTTTTCTCATCATTTGTCTTACAATAACCTCAAAGTGTTTGTCATTGATTTTCACGCCTTGCAAACGATAAACATCCTGAACTTCGTTTACGAGATACTCTTGAACTTCGGTTGGTCCTTTAATTGCGAGTATATCGCTAGGCGTAATAGCTCCATCAATTAAAGCGGTACCAGCTTTCACGTAATCGTTAGGTTGCACAAGAATTTGTTTCGACAATGGGACAAGATATTTCTTCACATTTCCGTCTTTTGGCTGTATTTCTATTTCACGATTCCCTCTTTTAATCTTACCAAAAGACACTTCTCCGTCAACTTCTGAAACGACAGCTGGGTTAGATGGATTTCTTGCTTCAAACAACTCTGTTACTCTAGGCAATCCACCAGTAATATCTCCGCCTTTACCAACAATTCTAGGCATTTTTATCAAAACATCACCTGTATTAATATCTTCTTTTTCGTTACGCATTAATCGCGCACCTACTGGGAGGTTGTATATCGCAAGCACTTCTTTTTTCTTATTAAAAATTTTGGCGACTGGGATTTTGGTTTTATCTTTTGTTTCAATAATAGTTTTTTCTTTAGTTCCAGTTTGCACGACCAACTCGTCTTTAAAGTTAACTCCCTCAACAAGATCTTCGTACACTAATTTACCTGCGTGTTCTGATACTATAACAATATTATAAAGATCCCAATCACATATCTTATCTCCTTTTTTAACAATGTCGCCTGATTTAAAGAATAATTTTGCTCCATAAGGTATTGGTTTATTAATAAGCTGTATTTTTGTTTTAACATCAACAACTCTCAATTCTGCCATACGTGTAACAACAATATCGACTTTTTGTCCATCAGACTCTTCATACTCGACAGTACGTAATTCATCAAACTCAATAATTCCGCCATACTTAGCAGTTATAGAAGATTCGCTAGCCACATTACCAGCGACCCCCCCCATGTGGAATGTTCTTAGAGTTAACTGAGTACCAGGTTCTCCAATAGATTGAGCAGCAATAACACCAACAGCTTCACCCTTTTGCACCATTTTTCGTGTTGCAAGATTACGTCCATAACATTTTGTACAAACCCCTTTACGGCTTTCGCAAGTTAATACCGAACGGATTTCAACTTTTTCAATCGGTGAATCTTCAATCTTTTTTGCAACTTTTTCTGTAATTTCTTCACCCGATGCAAGAATAAGTTCTTCGGTTTGAGGATGATAAATATCGTGAACAGTAGTACGTCCTAATATTCTTTCATACAAAGATTCTATAACCTCTTCATCGTTCTTTTTAAGCTCTGTAGCAACAAGACCTCTAAGGGTTCCACAATCTTCTTCATTTATAATAACATCCTGAGCCACATCAACTAGCCTTCTAGTAAGATAACCTGCATCAGCAGTTTTAAGAGCTGTATCAGCAAGCCCTTTACGTGCTCCGTGAGTTGAAATAAAATACTCTAAAATAGAGAGTCCTTCTTTAAAGTTAGACAAAATAGGGTTTTCAATAATCTCACTAGTTTGAACACCTGATTTTTGTGGTTTCGCCATTAATCCCCTCATTCCGCACAACTGGCTAATTTGTTCTTTAGATCCCCTTGCACCAGAGTCAAGCATCATGTAAACGGCATTAAAGCCTTGATCATCTGTCGAGAGTTTACGCATAACCTCTATACTTAATCTGGCATTAATATTTGTCCACACATCAATAACCTGATTATATCTTTCATTATCAGTTATAACACCTATGTTATAATTTCCCATGATTTCATCCACCGCTTCATAACCCTCAGCAACTAATTCTTCTTTTTCTGGAGGGACAATAACGTCATCCAGATTAAAAGAAAGACCACCTACAAAAGCATTAGAGTATCCAAGGTCTTTGATGTCATCAAGAAATTTAGCGGTTACGGCTGTGCCAAACTGACTAACGAGATTACCAATAATATCTCTCAAGGATTTTTTTGTTAAAACGGCATTAATAAAACCGTATTCTTTTGGCACAATCTGGTTAAATAGAACTCTACCAGTAGTGGTAGAAATCATTCTTGTCACTATCTCTCCATTCTCATCAACGTCTTCTGTACGGACTTTGATTTGAGCATGTAAACCTAATTTACCTTCATTATTTGCAATAACAACTTCTTCGGACGAATAGAATATTTTACCTTCTCCTTGAACACCTTTACGCTCTTTAGTCATATAATACAATCCGAGAACCATATCTTGCGAAGGTACAGTAATAGGTGCCCCATTAGCAGGATTAAGAATATTATGTGAAGCAAGCATTAACACTTGTGCTTCTATAATTGCTGCATTTCCCAAAGGGAGATGAACCGCCATTTGGTCACCATCAAAGTCTGCGTTAAAAGCTGTACACACAAGGGGATGCAACTGAATTGCTTTACCTTCGATAAGTTTAGGCTGGAAAGCCTGTATTCCGAGACGGTGCAAAGTAGGCGCACGATTCAGGAGAACAGGATGGCCCTTAAGAACATTTTCGAGTATATCCCAAATAACGGGGTCTTTTCTTTCAACTATTTTTTTAGCAGATTTTACTGTTTTAACAATTCCACGTTCGGTTAACTTCCTAATAATAAACGGTTTATACAGTTCGGCTGCCATATCTTTTGGGATACCACATTCGTGCATTTTTAACTCTGGTCCAACCACAATTACCGAACGAGCGGAGAAGTCAACACGCTTACCTAATAAATTTTGACGGAATCTTCCTTGTTTTCCTTTCAAGCTATCGCTAAGGGATTTTAACGGTCTATTAGCATCAGTTTTAACTGCATTTGCTTTTCTAGAATTATCAAACAATGAGTCTACTGCTTCTTGTAGCATCCTCTTTTCGTTACGCAAAATAACTTCAGGAGCTTTAATTTCTAGTAGTCTTTTGAGGCGATTATTACGAATAATAACTCTTCTATATAAATCGTTAAGGTCTGATGTTGCAAAACGGCCCCCATCTAACGGGACTAGCGGTCTTAGTTCGGGTGGTATTACAGGAACAATCTTAACAATCATCCATTCGGGCTTATTAATTTCTTTTGATAATCTAAAAGCCTCAACAACGATAAGTCTTTTTAGTGCTTCACTTTTACGTTGCTGTGAAGTTTCTTTGTTCGCTTTATCCCTCAAATCATAAGATAAAAAATCTAAATCTATTCTTTGCAATAAATCAAACAGAGCTTCTGCGCCCATTTTAGCAATAAACTTATTAGGATCTGCATCATCAAGCATCTGATTTTCACGTGGCAATGATTCTAAAATCTCAAGATATTCATCTTCTGTAAGGAAGTCTAATTCTGTTACCCCATCAATTGCTTTAACTCCAGGCTGAATAACCACATATCTTTCGTAATAAATAATCATATCCAGTTTTTTGGCTGGAAGACCTAATAAATATCCAATTTTGTTGGGTAGGGTTTTAAAATACCAGATATGAGCAACTGGGACTTCTAATTTAATATGTCCTGTACGCTCTCGACGAACTTTCTTTTCGGTAACTTCAACACCACATCTGTCGCAAACGATACCTTTATATCTAATTCTTTTGTATTTACCACAGTGACATTCATAATCTTTAACTGGACCAAAAATTCTTTCGCAAAACAAACCGTCTCTTTCGGGTTTATAGGTACGATAATTAATTGTTTCTGGTTTTGTAACTTCTCCACTCGACATTTCCTGAATTTCTTCGGGAGAAGCGAGACTAATTGTAATTTTTGAGAAATTTGAATTTACTTTATTATCTTTTCTAAAAGCCATTTTGTCAGCTATTTAAATATATACAACAATATTAATCAAGGTTCACTCTCAGACACAATCCTCGTAGTTCATGTAAAAGAACATTGAGCGATTCGGGTATTCCTGGCACGGGCATCTGTTCACCTTTCACTATGCTTTCGTAGGTTTTTGCACGCCCCATTACATCATCGGATTTGACAGTCAGTATTTCTTGGAGTATATTTGCTGCCCCAAAGGCTTCAAGTGCCCACACTTCCATTTCACCAAATCTTTGCCCCCCGAACTGAGCTTTACCTCCAAGAGGTTGCTGTGTTATCAGAGAATATGGGCCAATACTACGAGCATGCATTTTATCTTCGACCATGTGTCCAAGTTTAAGCATATAAATTATGCCTACAGTTGCAGGTTGGTCAAATTTTCTACCGGTTCCCCCGTCATATAAGTAGGTTTTACCATATTTTGGTACCCCAGCCTTATCGGTGTATTCGTTTATCTGGTCAATATTTGCTCCGTCAAAAATAGGTGTTGCAAAATTAACTCCTAACACTTGCCCGGCCCAACCCAAGACAGTTTCATAAATTTGTCCTAAGTTCATACGCGAAGGCACACCTAATGGATTTAAAACAATATCAACAGGAGTACCGTCATCGAGGAAAGGCATATCTTCTTGACGAACAATTTTCGCCAAAATACCTTTATTTCCATGTCGGCCTGCCATTTTATCTCCCACTTTAATAGTACGCTTACTAGCTATATAGATTTTTGCAAGTTGCATAATTCCAGCAGGAAGTTCATCCCCAATAGTAATATCAAGTCTTCTACGCCTAAATTCTCCTTCGAGTTTTTTAAACTCAATCATATAATTATACAAAAGTTTTCCTATAGTTACGTTTCTATTTTTATCAGTAGTCCATTTATTTGGGCTAACAGTTAAAAAATCAACATCTCCGAGGAGTTTTTGCGAAAACTTTAATCCTTTTGGAATTATATCATTCCCAAAATTATCTTTAACTCCTTGCGAAGTCTTACCATTAACAAGAACAAACAGTTTTTCGATAAGCAATGCCTTGAGTTTAGAATTAGCTTCTATTTGCTGTTCATCAATGTTCTCAAGTAGAATCTTATCTTGTATTTTAGCTTTTCTGTCTTTAATTGTTTTAGCAAATAATTTTTTGTCTATCACAACTCCGCTAGTAGAGGGGGATGCTTTTAGGGAGGCATCTTTAACATCACCAGCTTTTTCCCCAAAAATTGCTCTCAACAGTTTTTCTTCGGGAGATGGGTCGCTTTCCCCTTTAGGAGTAATCTTACCTATTAGTATATCACCTGGCTTAACATAAGCACCAACACGAATAATCCCGTTTTCGTCAAGATCTTTCGTAGCCTGTTCACTAACGTTAGGAATATCAGAGGTAAGTTCTTCCATACCACGTTTTGTTTCTCTAACTTCGAGTTGATAATCGGCTATATAAATAGAAGTAAATAAGTCTTCGCGGACAACTTTTTCGTTTATTACAATAGCATCCTCAAAGTTATAACCTTTCCAAGGCATAAAAGCAACTTTAAGGTTTCTTCCCAAAGCGAGTTCCCCATTTTCGGTTGCGTAGCCCTCTGTAAGAATTGTGCCTTTAGAAACTTTTTCACCTTTCGACACAATCGGTCTAAGGTTAATACAAGTATTTTGATTTGTTTTATGAAATTTTGGGATTAGATATTCTGTAATTTCGTCGGTAAAGCTCACAAAACTTTCTTCTTCGTTTCTATCGTAACGAATTACAATTTTTTGTGCGTCCACAAACTCGACAACTCCCTTACCTTCTGCAACTAAAAGGATTCTGGAGTCTTGTGCGACCATGTGTTCAATACCAGTTCCCACAATGGGAGTTTCTGGTTTAAGTAATGGAACAGCTTGTCTCATCATATTTGATCCCATAAGAGCACGGTTTGCATCATCATGCTCGAGAAAAGGTATCAGAGAGGCAGCAATTGATGCAATTTGGTTTGGAGCGACATCCATTAAATTTATTTGTTCGGGTTCAACCACAATATAATCACCTTCATTACGTGATTTAATTTTATCAGATTGAAAAAACCCATTATCATCAATCAGAGCATTAGCTTGTGCTATTACTTCTTCTTCTTCTGCCTCCGCACTTAAATAAACAATATTTTCAAAACTTGCTTGTCCATTATTTACATTTCGATAAGGAGTTTCGATAAAACCAAGTTTATTAATTTTTGCATAAACACAAAGCGAAGATATCAATCCAATATTTGGTCCTTCAGGAGTTTCAATTGGGCATAATCTTCCATAGTGTGTAAAATGGACATCACGCACTTCGAAACCAGCTCTTTCGCGAGACAATCCGCCTGGTCCGAGAGCCGACAATCTTCTTTTATGTGTCATTTCAGATAATGGATTAATTTGATCCATAAACTGAGATAATTGATTTGTTCCAAAGAACGAATTAATTACAGACGATAATGTTTTTGAGTTAATCAAATCTATAGGATGAAAGACCTCATTATCTCTAACATTCATTCTTTCACGAATTGTTCGAGCCATACGGGCAAGACCAACACCAAATTGATTTCCAAGTTGTTCGCCAACTGTACGCACACGACGATTACTAAGATGGTCTATATCGTCAACATCTGCTTTCGAGTTAATCAACTCTATCAGATATTTAATAATTGCGATTATATCTTCGCGTGTCAACACCTTTACATCAGTAGGCGTTTGTAATGCTAATTTATGATTAATACGGAATCTACCAACATCACCTAAATCATAACGTTTTTCAGAGAAGAAGAGTTTATCAATCACATCACGAGCTGTTGCTTCGTCAGGTGGTTCAGTATTTCTCAACTGGCGATAAATATGTACAACAGCTTCTTTTTCGGAGTTACATGGGTCCTTTTGCAGAGTGTTATATATAATCGCATAATCAGAAACTTTCTGATTTTCTTTATGTAGTAAAATAGTTTTTGCACCAGATTCTACAATCATTTCAATATGATGATTCTCTATAATTGTTTCACGATCAATAACTACTTCGTTACGCTCAATAGAGACTACTTCTGCAGTATCTTCATCAACAAAATCTTCAAACCATGTTTTTAATACTCTAGCAGCTAATCTTCGTCCAACTGCCTTTTTCACGGCAGTTTTAGACACTTTAATTTCGTCTGCGAGGTCAAATATTTCTAGTATATCTTTATCACTTTCAAAACCGATAGCTCTAAGTAAAGTTGTTACCGGCAATTTCTTTTTTCGGTCAATATAAGCAAACATTACTGAATTAATGTCTGTAGCAAACTCTATCCATGATCCTCTAAAAGGTATAACCCGTGCGGAATAAAGTTTAGTTCCATTCGCATGAAGAGACTGACTAAAGAAAACTCCCGGCGAACGATGTAATTGTGACACTACAATTCTTTCTGCACCGTTAATTACGAATGTTCCGCTCGGTGTCATATAAGGTACTGTACCAAGCCAAACATCCTGCACTGAGGTTTCAAAGTCCTCATGGTTTGCGTCTGTACAATACAGTTTTAACTTTGCTTTTAGCGGGATACAGTATGTCAATCCTCTCTCTATACACTGCTCGATACTATATCGAGGAGGGTCTAGCGAATAGTCCAAAAATTCGAGGACGAAATTATTTCGCGTATCAGTAATTGGAAAATTATCTTGAAAGACATTATACAGTCCTTCGGCTTTTCTTTGCTCTGCCGTTGAGTCTAATTGAAAAAACTCTTTAAACGATTTTATCTGTATCTCAAGAAAATCAGGGTATTCTAGCTGATTTTTTGTAGTTGAGAAATTGATTCTTTGCTTTGTATTAACAGTCATCTATGCAATAATTAAATATGAACTTAAACATTAACAACGAAAGGTTTAAAACCCTGTATCGGGTTTTAAACCTAAAATATATACAATAATCTTGTCTATTTAAGTTCCACTTCTGCACCTGCGTCTTCTAATTGCGCTTTAAGTGCATTAGCCTCATCTTTTGGTACTCCTTCTTTAATTGGAGCTGGAGCTCCATCAACAAGAGCTTTTGCTTCTTTTAGTCCTAACCCTGTTAATTCCTTAACTAGTTTAACGATTTGCAATTTTTGAGCACCGGCTGAATTCAAGATTACATCAAAATCTGTTTTTTCAACTTCGCCTGCGCCTTCGGCTGCAGCTGCGGGTCCTGCAATTGCAACAGCTGCTGCAGCAGGTTCGATACCATATTCATCTTTTAAGATATTTGCTAATTCGTTTACGTCCTTAACAGTAAGGTTAACTAATTCTTCTGCTAACTTCTTAAGATCTGCCATTTTAATTGAATTTTACTTGTTTAACTACTAATTTTCTATTCTCTTTCTGACAAGGTTTTTACAAGCCCTGCCAATGTGTTCTTACCTGATTCTAGTTGTCCAAGAATTGTCTTCATTGGTGATTGTAATAGATTTATAATATCACCAATAAGTTCTTCTTTGGATTTTAGACTAGCTAATGCATCCAGTAAATGTTCTCCTACATAAATTGATTCTTCAGCGAAAGCTGCTTTAAAAAGCGGCTTATCACTTTTTTTATTTAATTCTTTTATCAACTTACCAGGTACATTTGCTACATTACAAAACATTACCGATGTGTTTTGTTTTAATACATCGTATAATTCTTTATAATCTTTTTCGGATGCTTCCAAAGCTCTTTTGAAGAATGTATTCTTAACAACAATCAGTTCTATGTCTTTCTCGAAGCACTTTTTTCTCAACTCAAAAGTTTGCTGAGCATCCAATCCAGAGATATCGGCCAAATAAAAATGGCTATATTCCTGTACTGTAGATTTTAGTTCTTCAATAAGCACTTGTTTGTCTTCTCGTTTCATACGGACAATTTCAATTTACTAATTAACTGATTTAGGTTCAATCTCGATTCCAGGACTCATGGTACTCGAAAGATAAATACTACGAATGTAAGTACCTTTTGCCGCTACAGGTTTTAATTTAATAATAGTCTGAATTAGTTCTGATGCATTATCAAAGATTTTATTTGCATCAAACGAGACTTTACCTATACCAGCATGAATAATTCCATATTTGTCAACTTTAAAGTCGATTTTACCCTTTTTAACATCTTCAACAGCTTTTCCGATTTCCATAGTAACTGTTCCGGTTTTAGGATTAGGCATAAGCCCTCTGGGACCTAGCACTCTACCTAATTTTCCGATTTTAGCCATAACTTGCGGCATTGTGATAATAATATCAATATCTGTCCACCCACTGGTGATTTTTTCGATATAGTCATCTAACCCAACAAAATCGGCTCCTGCATCTTTTGCTTCTTGCTCTTTATCTGGAGTACACAATACCAACACGCGAACCTTTTTACCAGTACCGTGCGGTAATGTAGTGATCCCACGAACCATTTGGTTAGCTTTTCTAGGATCAACTCCAAGACGTACGTCAAGATCAACAGATGCATCAAACTTAGTGTAAGATAATTCCTTAACTAGATTTGCAGCTTCTTGGAGATCGTACTTCTTGCCTTTTTCAACTTTAGCTAAAGCTTCTTTTCTTTTTTTGCTAATTTTTGTCATTTCAAAAAGTACTTTAATTATTGTTTAATAGGAGATTCTCCTTTAATTGTAATCCCCATACTTCTGGCGGTGCCAGCCACCATGCTCATAGCTGCATCTACTGTAAAAGCATTTAAATCAACCATTTTGCTTTCGGCAATAGTTTTAACATGCTCCCAGGAAATTGCTCCAACTTTGTTTCTATTAGGTTCTGCTGAGCCTTTTTTCAGTTTCGCCATTTCCAATAGTTGTACAGCTACCGGTGGAGTTTTTACGATAAAATCGAAAGATTTATCACTATAAAAAGTGATAACCACAGGTAATACTTTACCTGCTAACTCCTGTGTTCTGCCATTAAATTGTTTACAGAACTCCATTATGTTTAAGCCCTTCGATCCTAATGCCGGCCCTACCGGTGGAGACGGATTTGCGGCACCTCCTTTAATTTGTAGTTTAATAAAACCACCAATTTGTTTTGCCATAAACTTTGTTTCTTTTAAAATAAAGATTACTCTTTTTCTACTTGTATAAATCTAAGTTCTAAAGGTGTCCTTCTTCCAAATATCTTAACCATTACCTTCAGTTTTTTCTTTTCATCATACACTTCTTCAATCACACCACTAAAACCATTAAACGGTCCGTCGATAACCTTAACAGGCTCACCAACAAAAAATGGAACGTTAATCTCTTCACTACCTTGCGCTAACTCATCAACTTTACCAAGAATTCTAGCTACCTCATCACTCCTTAGGGGTGTGGCTTTTCCATCTTTGGTACCCAAAAAACCAATAACACCAGTTACACCACGAATAATGTGCTCTACTTCACCGTCTAGAACAGCATTTACTAAAATGTACCCTGGAAAGAAATTTCTTTCTTTATGTACAGGTTTTCCGTTTCTTACCTGATAGACTTTTTCGGTTGGTATAAGCACCTGAGATATCTGTTCGGAAAGCCCATGTCTCGCAATTTCACTTTCGAGATATTCTTTTACCTTCTTTTCCTTACCACTAAGGGCTCGAACAACATACCACTTTTTTTGTATTTCTGCCATATCCAACTAAAAAAATTTTGGTTTAATAAAACATGCCGTAAACGATTTTAAGGACTTCTTTAAACGTAAAGTCCATTAAAAACACAATAACGGCAAATATTAAGGAAGCAACCATTACTACAACGGCACTATTCTGAAGCTCTGACCACTTAGGCCAAGTAACTTTATGAACCAACTCGTTGTAGGTTTCTAAGAAATATGTTTTAATTTTACTCATCTCTTAATTATTGTCTAATGCACGGGAGGAGCGACTCGAACGCCCGACACCTAGTTTTGGAGACTAGTGCTCTACCAACTGAGCTACACCCGTAAACAAGTAAGTAAGTCGCTCTAAAAATCGTCTTACCTACTTATATTATCCATTATTACTCAACAATTTCTATAATCTGTCCTGCACCAACTGTTCTACCACCTTCACGAATTGCAAAACGTAATCCAACGTTACAAGCAACAGGGTAAATTAGTTCTACTGAAATCGTAACGTTATCACCTGGCATTACCATCTGTACTCCTTCTGGAAGTTTGATTTCACCAGTAATATCTAAAGTTCTCAAGAAGAACTGTGGACGATAGTTGTTATGAAATGGTGTATGACGACCACCCTCTTCTTTTTTCAAAACATATATTTCAGCTTTGAATTTAGTGTGAGGATTAATTGTTCCAGGAGCAGCAATAACTTGTCCTCTTTTAATCTCGTCTTTATCCACACCACGAAGTAATAACCCAACGTTATCACCAGCTTCACCTCTATCAAGAATTTTGCGGAACATTTCAACTCCCGTTACTACGGTTTTGCGAGCTTCTGAACCTAGACCTATAATATGAACTTCGTTTCCTGTATTGATTACACCTGTTTCAATTCTGCCAGTGGCAACAGTACCACGACCTGTAATTGAGAATACGTCTTCAACCGGCATTAAAAATGGTTTTTCATTTTCACGTGGAGGAATAGGTATCCATGCATCAACAGCATCCATAAGTTCCATTACTTTGTCTTCCCACTTTTCCTCTCCATTAAGAGCGCCAAGAGCTGAGCCTTGAATAACAGGACCATTATCACCGTCAAAATTATAAAAGCTCAATAACTCACGAACTTCCATTTCAACTAACTCTAACAATTCCTCATCATCAACTAAATCAACTTTATTAAGGAAAACAACGATTTTAGGTACGTTTACTTGACGAGCAAGGAGGATGTGTTCACGTGTTTGAGGCATAGGTCCATCAGTTCCGGCAACAACAAGGATAGCACCATCCATTTGAGCAGCACCTGTTACCATGTTTTTAACATAGTCAGCGTGACCTGGACAATCAACGTGTGCATAGTGTCGTTCAGCAGTTTGATACTCAACGTGCGAAGTATTAATAGTTATACCTCTTTCTTTTTCTTCAGGAGCATTGTCAATAGAATCAAAATCCATTATAGCAGACAAACCTTTCTTTGCCAATACCATAGTAATGGCAGAAGTCAAGGTAGTCTTACCGTGGTCAACGTGCCCAATGGTACCAATATTTACGTGCGGTTTCGACCTGTCAAATTTTTCTTTAGCCATGGCTTAAAATATTTATATATTAATAATTAAAACTTAAATTTACTTCAAAAAAAACTGAGCCAATGATGGGAATTGAACCCATGACCTCTTCCTTACCAAGGAAGTACTCTACCCCTGAGCTACATTGGCACCTATTGAGCGGGAAACGAGACTCGAACTCGCGACCCTCAGCTTGGAAGGCTGATGCTCTACCAACTGAGCTATTCCCGCATCCTTAGTAGTGGGGAGAGAAGGATTCGAACCTCCGAAGTCGAAAGACAACAGATTTACAGTCTGCTCCAGTTGGCCACTTTGGTATCTCCCCCTATTTTTTATTTTATTGGAGCCGATGGACGGACTCGAACCGCCGACCGGCTGATTACAAATCAGCTGCTCTACCAACTGAGCTACATCGGCCAAAAAATAATTCATACATTTTAAAGAACATAAATCCCTTTCGCAAAAGGTTTGCAAATGTATGAATTATTTATTTACTTACAAAAAAAACTTTGTCTTTTTTTTATTTTTTTTTATTCGCGTTGTTTTTCTTTGAATTTTTTGAGCTGACGCCTTAGTGCAACTGTAACACTATCAATAGACTCTTCGAAAGATTTACTTTGTTTTTTTGCGAAAATAGCAGCCCCATGTGGAATATCAATATTAATCTCGGCAATTTTATTGCCATTTTTTACCGAATTATCAATTTTTAAAACCACTTCTGCATTTAAAATATCGTCTGCAACCTGACTAAGCTTTCCAACTTTCGCTTCAATGTAGTCAATTAATTTTTTATCTGCATCAAATTTAACCGATTGAATTTTTATATTCATATTTACTCCTTTCTTTATGCTCGTGGATGAGCTTGTTTATAAACATCTTTAATTTTCCCGAATGTATTGTGTGTGTAAACTTGAGTAGCTGCTAAATTAGCATGACCCAAAAGTTCTTTTATCGCATTCAAATCGGCACCATGATTTAACATGTGCGTTGCAAATGTATGTCTTAGTACATGAGGACTTTTTTTATCTATCACAGTAACTTTACTCAAATAGTGTACGACTTTTAAATAAACAAATTTTGAGTACATTTTATTGCCTTTATCAGTAACAAATAACCAATTCTCTTTTGACACTCCAAATCCCCGTTCGGATTTTTTATCAATATAATTCTTATATATATTAATGGTATAGGAATTTAGCGGACAAACTCTTTCCTTATTTCTTTTACCCAAAATTTTTACTGTTAAGTCAGAAAAACTAATGTCAACATGCTTAATATTTATCAACTCCGATAATCTCATTCCAGTATTATAAAACATCTCTATTATAAATCTATCTCTAACACCACTAAAGTCATCTGTATAAACATCGCTTGCCTCTAATTTGTTCATTTGATTTTCCTGCACAAACTCAGGAAGTCGTTTCTTGTTTTTTGGACTAATAATTTTAGCCATTGGATCATCATCAATAATATTTTGTTTTCTTAAATATTTAAGAAATGACTTTAGACACGATAATTTGCGATTTATTGTTCTTGCAGAAATATTATTTAGGGATAATTCCACAATCCACAAGCGTATATTTTGGTAATTTAAACAAGCAACATCATCTTTTTCGGAACAAGAGCAATGCTCATAAACAAAACTACGAAACTGATTAAGGTCAGTTTCGTATGATTTTATAGTATGTATTGAATATCTCTTTTCGTACTTGAGGTATTTAATAAAGATTTCAATGTTCATAAATTTTTACGTAATAAGCTTTAGTTTTGTTTTATACGTAAAAAAAACTTTATGGTTACGTAGCCCACAAAAAAAATTAATTATTTTCTGCTTGGCTTTGTAAACGCTGAATATAAACGGCATGTAATGTTTGCTGACGCTTTGTAATAGATGGTTTTTGAAATGCCTGACGGCGTCTCATTTCTTTTACAACTCCCGTTTTTTCAAATTTTCTTTTAAAACGTTTTAAGGCTCTATCAATATTTTCGCCTTCTTTTACTGGTACTATTATCATTTCTTTTTACAATTAAATTTTAATATTTTACTGTTTTAGGGCTGCAAAAGTACACATTATTAAATTATAGACAAAATTTTTTAACCAAATAAACATATTTATTCAATTTTTATTTTTTTTATCATTAGAAACGTATAAATATTACCTTTGCAATCAAAATAATAATATGACATTAATTAAATCTATTTCGGGAATTAGAGGAACAATTGGCGGGAAACAAAACGACAATTTAACTCCTTTTGACATAATGAAATTTGCTGTTGCGTATGGACAGTGGGTTAAAGAAAACAATAATGAGGCAAACCTTATTGTGGTTGGCAGAGATGCACGTCCATCAGGTAAGATAATTGAGAGCATAATTGTTTCAACAATGGCTTCTATGGGATTTGATGTTTTAAACATAGGACTTGCCACTACTCCAACAACTGAGTATGCCGTAATAAAAGAACAAGCCTCGGGCGGTATTATTATAACTGCCAGTCATAATCCCATTGAATGGAATGCCTTAAAATTACTTAATTCTAAAGGTGAGTTTTTAACTGCCGAAGATGGAGCAAGATTATTGGAACTGGTCGAATCGTCTTCTCCTGAATTTAGCACAGTTGACAAGTTGGGGAAAATCAAAATCGCAAGAGATTATGAAAATTATCATATTGATTCAATATTAAAATTGCCTTTAGTAAATAAAAATCTAATTAAAGAAGCTAATTTTAAGATTGCTATTGATTGCGTTAACTCAGTTGGAGGTTTTGCAATTCCTAAATTACTTAAAGCTCTCGGAGTAAGCGATATCATTAAAATATATTGCACACCTGATGGAAACTTCCCACATAATCCAGAACCAATACCCGAAAACCTTACTGAAATTAGTAAAGTAATAAGAGAACAAGGTGCTGACGTAGGTTTTGTTGTGGATCCAGATGTTGATAGACTTGCAATTATTTGTGAAGATGGCAGTATGTTTGGTGAAGAATATACACTTGTAGCAGTTGCAGATTACGTGCTATCAAAAACTCCTGGTAATACAGTATCAAACCTATCTTCTACAAGTGCTTTACGGGAGGTTACAGAGAAATATGGGATGCTATATAACGCTTCAGCTGTTGGAGAGGTTAATGTTGTTGCAAAAATGAAAGAGACAAATGCTGTTATTGGTGGCGAAGGTAACGGTGGAGTTATTTATCCTGAATCGCATTACGGACGAGACGCATTAGTAGGCATAGCCTTGTTCCTTTCGCTATTAGCCGAAAAAAAGTTAAAAGTCTCAGGACTCAAAAAATCATATCCTCAATATCATATCTCAAAAAATAAAATTCAACTCAAAGAGAACATTGATGTCGATAAGATTTTACAATCGCTTGAAAATAAATACAAAAACAATCCTATAAATACTATAGATGGTTTAAAAATTGAGTTCCCCAAAACAAAAGAATGGGTGCATTTACGTAAATCAAATACAGAACCTATTATTAGAATCTATTCTGAAAGCTCAAGTATCGAAGCCGCTGATAAACTTGCACAAGGCATTATTGATGAAATAAATGAATTAATCTAAAGATATTTGTTAAAGTCAGAAATGGGGAGTAGGAAGAGTGAAAACTGAAGAGCACCGCACTGCGATGCACTGAGCTTGTCGAAGTGTCAAAATGTGAGGACTTGTCGTGCACTCACTTCGACTCCGCTCAGGACAAGTCGCTCACTTCGTAAGTTTTTTAACATAAATGGCATTAAGAGATTAAGGGAATTAAGAGGGAAGGAAAAAAGTGAAGAGTTGGGGATCTATTTAAAACATTATAAATAAACAGGAAAGACTGTCGGTCGTTACTTCCTCGTGGAGTTTTTACTGCTTAGTTGCAATTTGGGATGTGTGTTTTTTGTGGAGTTATTCATAGTTGTGTTTTATCAGAAAGCCAACGCTACCCATGACTCCTAAAAGGGGAAATCCAACGCTACCCCTGGCCCCTAAAGGTGGGGTGTCGTAAATCTATAAATAATCAATAATGTTTTCCCCCCATATATCAATTTAGAGCTATTTTTCTTTTTACAGAGAATGAATCACATAAATTTTCAATTTTCCATTCTTTAAGCATCTTACATGTACAGGAATCGATTGCTTTTTTTATTTCATCATCTAATAAATTTGACGTGAGTGCTGGTATTATTAGAGCTAAATCGGTTATTCCATTCATGGGATTTTTACTTAACTCATTTTTGTATTTCCCGAATGTTGTTTCAACAATATCTGACGTACACACAAGCATTTTTAAATGCTTTCCTATCAAAGCTGAATTTGTATTTAAATATTCTGTAAACAAGCATTTAAAATCATTATTGTCCGATAAAAACAAAAAAAAGATCACACAGTTTTCTAAGTAATTGATATTCAGGCATAAAATTTTTAGATTCTATACTTTTCCAAAAGCAAGCCCCATCTATAATAAAGTTGGTTGCATTAATTCGTCATAAGTTTTTTGCCAATCTTTATCAGGATTTTCTACAAATCTAATCAAATGTATATAATTAAAAAGATGTATTTTGCAAAAACTTACTAGATTTGAAAAAGCCCATGACCTTCTAAGTGTTTTCTGAACAACAGTCATAAGGAGATTAGCAATTAATGCACAATATATCTGTATTTTAATTGCATTTTCATTATCCCCTATAAAATATTTAAGAGGGAAATTTTGTTTTAGTTGTTTGAAAAGCGATTCAATTTGCCAACGAATTTTATATAAAGCTGCTAATAAATCTGCTCTCATTTCAAACAAATTGGTGAGAAATTCAAATTTACGCTTCAAAATTCTGTCATAAAAAATGACTTTACGTAATTTTAGTTTTGACACTTCTTTTTTTTCTTTTACTGTTACTTCAATAATGGTATCTTCAAGAACCCCACTATGTATATAAGATTCTATTTCTTTTTGTTCAATGATATTATATACAGCATTGTCTTTAATTCTTGTAACAAATCCAGTTCCTGAATTGCAGAACATCTGAAATGCTTTATAATCGTTATATCCTTTATCAAAAACATAAATGGTGGTTTAATCGAGCTTAAGTTTTTTTAATAAAACATGGTCGCTTGTAGCAGCATAAGTAAACCACACCATTTTAGGAACAGTTTCATCAACATTAATAACGGTATGTACTTTTATTCCACCTTTACGTTTGCCAGACTTTGGTTTACGTCCAACACATTTCATAATATCTTGAAAAAGACTTATAGTAGTACTGTCGAAAATTTCTATTTGTTTGTTTATTACCTGTTTAATGCGGCTGTCCGATAAAATATAAGCATATTGATGTAATAATCCGTGATAAATTTTACCAAAAACATCTGCATCTCGGCGAATATTAGCATCAGCTAAGGTACTTTTCTTTGGGATATGATTTAATTGAAAATGTTTTGTCTTTCCTGCTAATCCAAGCATCCCTCCAGCTACTTCTCTTAATGAAGAGCATTTAGCAAAACAACATACTTATAAGATGATCTTTTGTCGTAAATTTCTTAACATATCTGTCAGAATTAGTCGATTTTACTGTTGATGTAATGATTTTAGAATCAATTAAAGAAATCAGCTGTCCGAAAACAGAGGTTCCAAAAAAATGTGTAGCTTTGTTCATAGTAGAATTTTTTTATTTGCATAACAAATCTACAAAAAAAAGAGAAAGGAAGATTTATTTCTTCCTTCTCTTATTTTTTTTTATCGGACACTAATGAAATAATATATGAATTTATTTTTACTTTTAGCCGCTAATGAAAATTACTAAAAATGGCAATGCAATTTGGAAAAACATGGTGGGGCGAACATTGGCTTCGTTCGTTAGAAAATGTAGATTATGATAATAGATTACCTCGTGGAGCAACTTATGCTCGTCGTGGCAACGTGGTTAGCATAAAGATAAAAGATAACAGGATAACTGCTAAAGTTTCGGGTAGCCGTAAAACGCCATATACAGTTAATGTAATTATTCCACCATTCTTTGAAGAGGATATTGATGTGCTAATGACAAAAATTATTGAGCGTCCCGCACTTATCTCAAAATTATTAAATCGCGAACTCGACCCCTCTATACTTGATATCGCTAATGAAGTGGGCTTACGAGTTTTTCCTAAACAATGGACAGATTTTAAAATGCAATGCTCGTGTCCAGATTGGGCGGTACCATGCAAGCACCTTGCTTCTGTTATTTATATGGTAAGCCGCGAAATTGACAATAATCCTTTTCTTGTATTTGAAATTCATAAAGTAAAATTATTAGAAGAACTTAAAAAACGTGGAATATTTATAGCTGACCAAAAGAAAACAGAAATTCTTAGTTTGGATAAAATTTTAAAAACAAAAAGACCAAAGAAGTCAAAAAAAGCCGAAACATACAAAGACACTGTTTATGAAATGGTCGATTTTTCGCAATTAGAAAATATGACCGAAGCCTTAGTTCAATTATTGCCAGACGAACCGCCTTTTTATCCTTCAGGAAATTTTAAACTTAAATATTCTACACAAATTGTTCGTATCTCAAAAGAAGCAAGCCGCATTTTAAATAAAAACCTTGACTTTGAAATGATATTCTCTGAATTTGCTCAAAATAAAGAGCTTGGTTTATCAAATAGAACAAAATTGGGTTTGCAAATAAATAATAATAATCAAATATTTATTACTGGACAAAATCATAATCTTTCCCAAATTGAACAACTAATACCTGCTTTATTTCGATTAAATCCTGATATGCTGCGTGATTTCGAAGCATCAGTTGTGGCTTGTCATAAACTATTATTAGCTGCTATACATTTAATGGCAAAAGGTTTGATTATACCACAAATAATAAAGTTAGAAAACACAAAATTTGCTGTCCGTTGGCTACCAGCAATGATTGATAATAGAGTAAAAACTGTAATTGCTAAACTTAACGAGATTATTCCACAAGGATTATTACTTACTAATAAGACGGCTAATAATGATGAAGAATTTTTACAAATCAAAAATCAAACAGTTGAACTTTTATCAGTTTTTATTAATGCACTGTTAGTTAGGTTATCAAAAGACTCAAACAGTGATTTGTACGAAGATTTATTCTTCAAAAATAAAAACTATGGTTTTACAGAAGTTGGCGAAAATGCTATTAGCGGTGGTATAAAAGTTTGGCTTGACAGATATCATTTAACATCCGAAAATTATAAACCAGTGATTATTATTTCGGAATTACCTAACGAAAAATTCGATGTAGAAATAAATATTGATGATACTTCTAAGCCTGATGAGTTACCTATTCCTTTAAATAATATACTTAACGAAAAACAATACGCAAAGCAGCGTTTTAAGATATTACAATCTTTGTCTTTATTGTCGCCTTTTATTCGTGGTATTGATAATTACATTAATATGGGCGGCATTACGCCTGTGCGGTTTAACAACGATGAGTTTGCACCATTACTTATAGATATATTGCCAGCCATACGACTATTAGATATAAATATCGTGCTTCCTAAATCATTGGAAAAATTGCTGCGTCCGAAAGTGTCAGTAAAATTAGAAAGAAGTCAAGAAGCTCAAGGCTATATTCGTTTAGAGGAGTTACTTTCTTTTAATTGGCAAATTGCTATTGGAGACACACTTATTTCGCAAGAAGAATTTAATAAACTCTTAGAAAAAGCCTCAAGACTGTTCAAATTTAAAGGAAATTATATTTATGTAAGCGATGCTGATATTGAAAAATTACATAAAGCCTTAACTGACAAGAAACCATTAAATTCGTATCAATTGTTACAAACTGCATTGTCGGAAGAGTACCAAGGAGCACCTATTTCGCTGTCTGACGATGTTCGTAGTTTGATAAACGAATTGACTACAAACGAGGCCATTCCACTTCCAGCGGGTTTAAACGCAGAACTTCGACCATACCAATTGCGCGGTTATTCGTGGATGTACAAAAATAGTCGTATTGGATTTGGAAGCATTATTGCTGATGATATGGGATTGGGAAAAACTATACAAGTTATATCTGTTTTACTCAAATATAAAGAGGAGAAAGCCATTAATGATAAACAGAAAGCTTTGGTGGTGGTTCCTACTGGATTACTAATTAACTGGCAGGCAGAAATAGAGAGATTTGCTCCTTCGTTAAGCACTCATATTTTCCATGGTTCAAATCGAAACATCAAAGATTTTGATGCAGATATAATGTTGACAACTTATGGGATATTGCGTAGTGATGTCGATTTGTTAAAAAAGCAAAAATGGCAAATTATGGTTATTGATGAAGCACAAAACATAAAAAATCATGTTACCGCTCAGTCAAAAGCAATAAAAAGCATATCCTCCAACATACGTATTGCGATGAGTGGCACACCAGTTGAAAATCGCCTTACAGAATTTTGGTCAATTATGGATTATGTTAATAAAGCTTATCTCGGCAATGTGAAATCTTTTAAAACTGAATATGCCAATCCAATACAAATGTATAATGATGAGCAAGTTGCGGCCAAATTTCGTAAAATAACTCAGCCTTTTATGATGAGGCGAATGAAAACCGACAAAACAATTATTTCTGATTTGCCCGATAAAATTGAACAAAACCAATTTGCTTTATTAACTAAACAGCAAGCATCCTTGTACGAAAAGACTATGCACTTAGCAATGGATGAAATTGAAGGCTGTTCGACCGAAGACAATAAGTCTCTTTTCAAAAGACAAGGCTTAGTGCTTCAGATGATTATGGCCTTAAAACAAATTTGTAATCATCCAACACAATTTTTAAAAAACAAAAATTTAGAAGCCTCTATTTCGGGTAAAACTGAATTGTTATTAGAACTTCTTGACAATATTATCGATAGTGGCGAAAAAGTGCTTGTTTTTACACAATTTAAAGAAATGGGACTTTTATTAGAGCACTTTATTCAAGAAAAATTTGGAGAAAAACCTATGTTTTATCATGGAGGAAGCAGCGTCAAACAGCGTCAAGAAATGGTAAATAATTTTCAAAATAACAAAGCAGATAAAATATTTTTACTTTCCCTTAAAGCTGCCGGTACAGGATTAAATCTTACTGCTGCCTCTCATGTTATACATTATGACTTATGGTGGAATCCCGCAGTCGAAAATCAAGCCACAGATAGAGCTTACCGCATTGGACAAGATAAAAATGTAATGGTTCACCGCCTAATTACAAAAAACACTTTCGAGGAACGCATTGATGAAATGATTCAAAAGAAAAAACATTTGTCGGATATGACAGTGGCAAGCGGCGAAAATTGGATTGGAAAGTTAAGCAATAAAGAACTAAGAGAGATTTTTAAGTGAAAATGGTTTTGATTGAGATGTAGGAAATTATGTTTCATTAAAAAAAATAACATAAGCCATGAAAAAGGTATTATTAATAGCAATATTGATTTTAATAGTAACGATAAGTTGCAAATATAAAATTACTCCTGTGCTTAAAGATTATGTTACCTATATTGAGTTTATAGAAAAAGCCGAAATAGGTGAAATAGAATTTCTATCATTTAGCAATATCATTGTTAAAGGGCCTGAAGGAAAAGAAATAAAAGCAGGAGGTCTTTCAATTAAATTCCAAAAGTAAAGGACATTAACTTGGACTAACTAACATTTTTATTTTATATCGAGCAAGCATTTTTTGTAAAAACACAAATGTAATTAATCCATTAGTTACCCCAACTTTCTCTATCTAAGCTTCTATAATGAATTGCTTCGGCTATATGTGAAGATTTTATATCATCTACTCCTTCAAGATCGGCAATTGTACGTGAGAGTTTAATTATTCGGTCATAAGCTCGGGCAGAAAGATCAAGTTTTTCCATTGCCACTTTAATTAATCCTAAACAAGTATCGTCAAGTTTACAAAACTCTTTTATCATTTTAGAACTCATTTGAGCATTGGAATAAACATTTTTGCGATTTTTAAACCTATCAGTTTGAATTTTGCGTGCTGCGATTACTCTTTTTTGAATTTCACAGCTTTTTTCGGCAGGTTTAACTTCAGAAAGTTTATCGAAACTTACAGGCGTTACTTCAAGATGAATATCTATTCTATCAAGCAATGGTCCCGAAATTTTACTCATATATCTTTGCACCATTGTAGGCGAGCAAACACAATCTTTGTCGGGATGATTATAATATCCACACGGGCAAGGATTCATTGACGCAACAAGCATTAAACTCGCTGGATACTCAACAGAAAACTTAGCACGAGAAATCGTTACAACTCTATCTTCTAAAGGTTGTCGCATAACTTCTAAAACTGTGCGTTTAAATTCTGGAAGTTCATCAAGAAAAAGCACCCCATTATGAGCAAGAGAAATTTCGCCTGGCTGTGGATAAGTTCCGCCTCCAACAAGTGCAACATCCGAAATTGTATGGTGCGGCGACCTAAAAGGTCTTTGCAGCATCAACGAACTTCCAGCACCAGTTTTTCCAGCAACCGAATGAATTTTTGTTGTTTCAATAGCCTCATCAAGACTTAGTGGGGGTAAAATCCCTGGCATTCGTTTTGCCAACATTGTTTTTCCCGAACCTGGAGGACCGATGAGAACAATATTATGTCCACCTGCGGCAGCAATTTCGAGAGCTCGTTTAACATTTTCTTGACCTTTAACATCTGCGAAATCAATTTCGGTTTCACGAACTCCTTTTGCAAATTCTTTTTCAACATCAACTTCAACACGTTTAAGCTCAGTATCGCCATTTAAAAACCCATATACTTCTTTAATATTCTTAACTCCATACACCTCAAGTCCCTCAACAACCGCCGCTTCAAGAGTATTTGCTTCGGGCAATATAACTCCCTTAAAACCAGACTCTTTCGCATTTATTGCAATGGGCAAAGCTCCTCTAATAGGATTTACATTTCCGTCTAATGAAAGCTCTCCCATAATGATATAGTTTCCAATGTTCTCATGATTTAATTGCTCAGAGGCGGCTAAAACACCCATAGCAATAGGTAAATCATAAGATGAGCCTTCTTTTCGCAAATCTGCTGGTGCCATATTAATTACAATTCGCTTACCTGGCCACTTAAA
>JAQVOR010000233.1 GCA_028702535.1 Bacteroidales bacterium | reverse complement strand
TTATGTCACAACACCAAATCAGTCAAAAGCAACATAAAGTCTGATTGTTAGACGATTTTCATATACTATGATTATCAAAAATTATGTATTTTTACACAAAATTATAAAGAATGCCCAAAGAAAAAAAATGGTATGTGTTTTATTGTAAATCTCGCAGTGAGAAGAAAGCTGATTTGGAATTAAAAGCAAGAGGATACGAATCATATTTACCGACTATGCAGCAAGATAGAGTTTGGAGCGATAGGATTAAAAAAGTTGTTGTTCCAATGTTTTCAGGATATATTTTTGTGCATTGTTTTGATTTTGAAATCATAAAAATACTACAAACACCACAGGTAGTTACTACAGTTAAAATTGGGAAAGAATATGCTACAATTAAATCTCATGAAATAGAAATTCTTCATAAAGTTGAATCAGAAAGACTAAAGGTAATAATTGAATCACAAATAATTTCAGAAGGAGATGTTGTTGAAATAGGTGCAGGAGTTATGCGAGGATATTCTGGAATATGCATTGAAGAAGCAGGGAGTGAATTTCTTGTTATTGCAATTGAAGGAATAAATCAAAGTTTGAAAATTAAGATTGATAAAGGGATGGTAAAGAAAGTTTAGCGGTTTAACGGTTTGCGGTGGTGAAAAATAAAATCCGACCTACGGCGGATTTGTAATTTTTCGAGCATCCTCGTTCAAACAAGAAATTGCTCTGCAAACTTTTTAAACGAATCTGTTAAAACTGTAAATTGTATTTTTTTATTTTAGAACAAGTGCAATTTCTGTTTTAACGGGATTCTCGGTTTGCAGTTTCCCTTTTAACGGTAGAACAAAAGAACATACGAACAGTCGAATAAAAGAACACCTCGACTCCGCTCATTTCGACCGGCTCAGTGCACCGCAATGCATCGCGGTGCATCGCAATCGAACGCTTCGACAAAAGCCATTAGTGAGCTTAACTTTAGTGGTAAGGTTAATCCCAAGCGTAAAGCATTTCGGCTGGGTGATGTCTTGCTGGTAAAACTGTCGTTACCAATTCTTTTGATTTTCTTTCTTTAACTTTACGATATCTCTTAGAACTGTACTTCTTGTAACATTAGTATGTTGCGCAAGTTCATCCGTTGAGATTGTATTATTACTTGTAATCTATCGGTGACATTATCGGTGACATTATCTTTGTTATGCTTTATATTATTTGACTCAATTGTTGTCCAAAAAACGTCTGTAAATTTAGTATGTAGTATGTAGCGGCATTTGCTAATTACTACTTTCTAATTACTTTTCATTAATAATTTCCCAATAGCCACCTTTAGCAGATCCGACGCGTTTGAGTAATCCTATTTTCTTTAGTTTAGCTATGTTTTCTTGTGTCTTTCGGTGTGATATTCCAAGTTCAATTGATAATTCACGTGCAGATATTTGATTTTTATTCTCAATTAGGTTCAAAATCAGAATTTGATTTTTTGTCAACTTATCTACGACCTTATCTACGACCTTATCGGTGACATTATCCGCTTTTTTATCTAACATATTAGAACGTATTGTTATCCAAAATGAATCTGAGAATTCAAAATTTACCTTGTTTCCGTTACTAAGACAAGCATCAGATACTCTTTTAATTCCGGGGCTTTATTTTCTGCCTATTATTTCCCAAAATCCAGATTTTCTGCCCCCAACACGATATATTTTATTTTCTTTTTTTAATTTACTAATGTGCCTTTCAATTGTTCTTTCAGTTAATTTTAGTATTTGTGCTATTTGTGGGATTGTAATATTTGCTTGATTCTCAATTATCAATAAAATATCTTTCCCGACATCTTTCCCGACACCTTTCCCGACATCTTTCCCGACATCTTTAGTGACATCATCACCGACATTTTCTGGGACCTTTTCTACGACCTTATCTACGACTTTATCGAGGTTTGCATCCAAATTGTTAGAATGCATTGTTATCCAAAATGAATCTGAAAAGTCGAAATCGACACGATTACCGTTACTAATGCAAGCATCAGATACTCTTTTAATTCCAGTGCCAGCTTTTTCCATAAAGTTGGTTCTGGCGAGCAAATCCACTAGCAAGCGGTTTCTGGCTTCACTCTTCTTTCCAAATTCATCTTTAGGAAATAAAAGCTCACCTTTATTATTAATTATTATAGAGTTTTTAAGCTTTTCGATTGCGATAGTGTCGCCCAGAAAGTAGTCAAAGTGTATAATTGCATTAACAATAGCTTCGCGGTAAGCTTCGATGGGGTACTCGGAAAATTCTTTACGGTTCAAATCTTTAATTTCGTACCTTACAGGAATTATATCTTTAAGAAAATTCACTGCAAATTCTATGTTGCCGATTATGCCACGATCTACAACTTTTTTATCAAGAATGTCGATACGTTCATCATCATTAAAATGCACGCATCTGATTTTAGAACTGATAATATATTTGAAAGGCTCTTTTGCAAAATATAAAGCCCCTGCAATGGTAAATCCATCATTTGTGAGAACCCGTAAATTTTTTAGAATGTCTTCTCTGGGCATATTTTTAGAAATGCCCGCAATTTTAAGGTAATATTCAAATTTTTCGTCATCAAAATCTTTCCACTCGAAATTATCACAAATTTGTTCATCATATCTTACTTTGCCCGTTTTAATTGCCAGAGATAAAATTTCGTTTCTGGTCATTTTCTGGGAATTAGCTCCCATTCTCATGTAAAATCC
>JAQVOR010000015.1:1360-41105 GCA_028702535.1 Bacteroidales bacterium | reverse complement strand
AATGGCCTGTCGAAGTGAGTACAGCGAGTAAACATGACAAAGTAAAAAGGACATTGCAAATCAGAGCAAAAGGATTAGTAAAAAGACACTCGGATTGAAGATTCGAAGCGAGCGGTGCGGATGGAACTCGGAACTCGGAACTCGGAACTCGGAACTCGGAACTCGGAACTCGGAACTCGGAACTCGGAACTCGGAACAAACTACCATTTTATTTCGTCACTATAATGACTTGCCTATCAGATATTTATCATACTCATCTTTAAAGTGATAATATCCGTCTATAACATATCCATTTCGATAACTGCCTTCTTCGTCAATTTCAAGTATTTTTGCATAAAATGGATAAAAAGTGTTAATCCACTTTCGAAAAGCAAGTCCTTCTTCTTCGTTTTTAAAAGGCAAATAATCGAGGATATTTCCTTCATAATTAATTTGATTATCATAGCATGTATCATTATAAGCGATAAATAGCTTACAATCTTGGGGTGTCCACCATCTTATAAATTTTGCAGCAAAATCGGATACTCTCAAACACCCTACACTATTTGCAGTACCAAGCATTCCTCTGGCTACATCGCTAAGAGCGACTTCGTGTATTCCGTTGTTTTTCATAGCTTTAGGATAATCGGGATGTGGTACTAAAAGCATAAAGTTTGAAAGTTCTACTTTATTACGATACATCACAATCCGGTTATGCCCGCCACCAAGTTCCTCATCTCGTTGTTTATCTAATTGATTGTAAAAGCGGCCATATTCCCAGTGTTTAGAGCTAATAGTATTAAGACCAGCATAATAATTCCTGTATCTTCCAATAGGCAAATCTGTGTAATAATATTCCGAAATAAGTTCTGCCTCATTTGTACGATGCCCAATATTTAAACGTTTTGCCGATGTTGCGAACTTTCCAATCATAACTAAAGTATCTTCGCAAGCCTCACACAAAACGACATACTGTCCAGCAGAAAACAGCGAACTCCAATAAAAAGAATAATCACGTGAAATCGGCAACATTTTATAACTCCAGACTTTCAAAAGAAAATTCTTAAATATACTTGCAGATTCTGCACTCATAACAGTATCTATTTCTAATAACACCGAGTCATAAGCTTTGGTGCCATATTTTAAGGAATCAAGTCGTCTTAAAATATTAATTGGTGTGCTATTAAACTCCAGCAAGTTTTTAATATGAGGATAAATTTCTTGTAGCGGATTTGAATTTCCATTCCTATCAATAACATTAAAATCTCCAACCAAATACCTATTTCTGTAATTATGGTCAAAAGGCAGCGAGTCGTTGAATAAATCAGCATAATCAAAACCAATGTTTTTACCTGGTTCCCATAATGCAGAATCTTTAATTAGAGGTAAATAGCAAGGATTTATCAAATAATATGACCACAATTCTTCCAAACTTAAGCTTGCAATTGGTTTAGGCTTATATTCGGGGGGAGGTTGATAAAAACTTGTATCATAATTATGATAAATTGTATCATAACAACAAAACACGTTGTTTTTCAAGGGCGAAATAGAGTGAGAATATGAAAAATAGATAGCAGCAATCCCGAAAAAACACAAAAAAATTAGCCACCTATAAAACAGACTTTTTTTCATACTTCAGAATTTATTACGAACAGATTTTGAGCGTATTGAGACAATCTTTGGCTAATTATCATAAATCAAAGCAATGATTTTACTAAACAAAAGTAATAATTTTTCATATATTTATCAAAAATAAAAAAAAGCTTAACCGTAAAACAATGCATTGGCGAAGCTAAATGTCAAAGTGAACAAAAAAATCAAACAAAAAGCGATATAGTGCGATGCAGCCTGTCGAAGTGTGAAGAGTTTCACGCAAATCCAGCAGATTTCGCAGATGAACGCAGAAAAAAAGTAATCAGTATTCAGTATTCAGTAGTCGATTCCGATGGATTTAAGTGAATTGGAAGAGATGTGTTTATTATAAAACATTTAAACAAATGATAAATAAAAAAAACTTAAAACGCAAAAAAAAGTTACACATAAGAAAAAGTGATGAGTGATGACTTGTCAAAGTGAGTTTTTATCGAAGTGGACACAAAGAGAAAACCACAAAGAACACGAGGAACAGTTCACTGTTCACTATTATCTGAATAATACATGTACTCTGAACAACTCTAAATTTTTGCAGATCTAATAAATAAACAAGGAATATGATTCATTTTGTACAAATCCGATGTGAACAGAGAACAGAGAACAGAGAACAGAGAACCGTGAACCGTGAACCGTGAACCGTGAACAGAAAACACTTTAACCGTTTTTTCCACCAACTACAATTACAATTTCACCTTTAATAGTTTTTGTACTAAAATGAGCATGTAATTCTTGTAGTGTTCCTCGGACGTTTTCTTCGTATAATTTTGAAATTTCTCTTGAAACTGATGCTTTTCTATCTTTACCAAAGTATTCGATAAACAATTCCAGAGACTTCAATAATCTGTATGGCGATTCATAAAATATCATTGTTCGCTCCTCATCAATTAATGCTTGAACTTTTTTATTTCGGCCTTTTTTGTGAGGTATAAATCCCTCAAAACAAAATCTGTCGGATGGTAATCCCGAAACGGCTAAAGCTGGAACAAATGCTGTTGCTCCTGGCAAACATTCAATCTCTACTCCCATTTCGATACAAGTTTTTACCAATAAAAACCCGGGATCAGATATTGATGGTGTTCCAGCATCAGATATTAAAGCATAAGATTCTCCGTTTTTAATTTTATCTGCAATATGTTCGACAGCTTTATGTTCATTAAATTTATGATGGCTATACATCTTGGTTTCTATTTCAAAATGCTTGAGTAAAAAACCAGAAGTTCGTGTATCTTCGGCAAGAATATAATCAACTTCTTTCAAAATTCTGATAGCTCTCAAAGTCATATCTTCGAGATTACCGATTGGTGTTGGAACAAGATAAAGTTTACTCATATTCTTCGACAAAATTTAATAAAAGTTTAAAAAGTGCATCATAGCCTGTAAAAGTAAGTGTTTCTAATTTATCCTTTGGGTTATGATAATAAGTTTGACCTCCCATTGTATAAATAAAAATTGCAGGAATTCCAACAGCATGAAAAGGATAATGATCGCTATTCGCAGCTTCGCCACGTGCTTTTATGGTAGTGAAATATTCATTCTCAATATTTAATTGTTCTATTTTATCCCAAATTGCAGAATAATCAGGATTAGCACCATTTACGACAGTAATTCCATCGTCTCCTGTACCAACCAAATCAAGATTTATTACCATTTTAATTTTAGACAAGTCAAATAATGGGTTTAAAACATAGTTTATTGAGCCAAGCAATCCAGCCTCTTCTCCAGCAAACAGCATAAAAACGACAGAACGTTCTGGCTGATTTTCCATATAATATTCGGCGATATCTAACAACATTGCGGTTCCGCTTGCATTATCTTGAGCACCAGGAATATAGACCTTTTTACCCATACGTCCAAGATGATCATAATGAGCCGAAAATACAATAAATTCATCTGTATTTTTACCTTCTACATATCCAATTACATTTTTTGCTTCAAAGTTTTCAATGAATTTTGTTTTTACATTAAGTTTTAATTCTTTGGCATCTCGATTATATGCCTCTCGTTTAATTTTTACTACTGGAAAATCTTGCTGAAAAGTACGAACTGCCCACATTAGTTCATCAGGAATAAGCTCCACAATGCCTCCAAAAGCAGTATTTCTTAACATAATATTGATGTAGAATTTCTTTATTTCTATGTTTTCGGTCTCAGCATAATCGACAACCAACATTTTATTGCTAAAATCATTAGATTTTAACAATTTTTTAAATGCCGTTGTATCATTTAATAAAACAGAATCGGGAAGATAAAGCTGATAAGTTTGATTTATACTTGGAGTAGCAGGGCCAATCAGATAATCTACACCTGGTTCCAATTTTTGTTTATCTAATTTTACAGATAATTTATTTGGAAAAGTATTAACATTAAACTCAAATTTCTGGAAATAATTCTCACTAAAATATTTTAATTCAATATTTTGCATTTCGCCAGCAAGATAATCAGCAGCTTTTCCACAACCATCTTTAACATAACCTCTGCCATGATAATCGGGCGATGTAAGAATTTCTATTCTATCATAAGTTTTTTCCTTATTTTGAGCAGTACTTAAAACCGAAAAACTTAAAAATACAAAAAACAGTATGTTCAAACGTATCTTTAACAACATTTACAAATATTTTCTTTTAACTACATTAATAAAATTTGAAACAGTTTCTTGTGAATAGTCCCAATTATATTTCTCTTTAAGATAATTATTAGCCTCTTCGAAAGAATTTAAAGAGTTTAAATGAATAATATTTTCTTCAAACTCATCATTATTGCCATTAAACAACTCCCTAATGTACAAAAATCTGTCTCCAATTCCAATTGCAGCTTTGATATCAGAAATGGGTTTTTGACCGAATTTACTTGAAATATCATTTGTATTTGCCCCTGTTGAAAAACTTTCGTTAAGCGATGTTTTATGTTGACCAAGTTGTTCGCCAATGGTAACTACGGCAGTTTGTCCATTGTTTCCAAACAAATTTTGCTGAGCTGGTTCTGATTTTACAAGTTTTGGCTTAGCTGGTGTATCGTCAACTATTTTAACAGGAGCTTCTACAACTTCAAGTTCTTTTGGTTCATCCTCTATAGAGCTGCTATCAAGAAACTCAACGATATTTTCAGTTGTATCTGCGGCTATTGTTTTTTTCTGATTTTGTACTGTTGGTGCATCAATTTTCTGAATTTTATCAACAGGCTTTTCAGTTTCTTGCACAGATATATTCAAATCAGTTACTAAGGTGTATAAGCCTCTGAGTTCCTGCAAAATAATATCCTTTTCTATAAGACTCAAACCGTCTTTATCTATCTTCTGTAAAATATAATTTACATTTTTTATTTTTTCTTTTATAGTTAATAAGTTTTCCATGCAAAATAATTTTATAAATTTGTAATTAATATTTTTTACAAAATTAGAAAAATTATTTAGAATGTTTCTTGAACAATCGAGAAAAGGTGAACCGAAAAATGGCTGGATAGAAGTTATCGCTGGATCTATGTTCTCAGGTAAAACTGAAGAGCTTATCCGCAGGTTGCGTCGTGCAGAGTTTGCGAAGCAAAATGTTGAGATATTTAAGCCTGGAATAGATGTAAGATATAGCGAAGATGAAGTTGTTTCGCATAATTCGACATCAATACGCTCTACTCCTGTGCCATCGTCATCAAATATCTTATTATTAATAGGAGAAGTTGATGTTGTCGGCATAGACGAAGCTCAATTTTTTGATAGCGGGATAGTTGAAGTATGCGTAAAAATGGCAAATATGGGCATTAGAGTAATTGTTGCAGGTCTTGATATGGATTTTGCTGGTCGTCCTTTTGGTCCAATGCCAGCATTATTTGCAGTTGCCGAATATGTAACTAAAGTTCATGCAGTATGTATGCACTGTGGCGAATTAGCACAATTTAGCCATCGTAAATCAGCTGGCAAAAATATTGTTATGCTTGGAGAAAAAGATATTTACGAACCTTTGTGCCGCAGATGCTTTAACGTAGAAAATAAAGAATCTTAAGATTTAGTTTAAAATCAATAATGTTAAAATTTAAGTTAATAGATATCGCAAAAATACTTGACGGAAAGTTCTACGGAAATCCTGATAATGAATTTGATAAACTTTTAACTGACAGCCGCAAAATTGTTAAATATCACGAAAGCCTTTACATTGCCCTAAACGGCAAACAACACAACGGACATAATTTTATACCCGAACTATACGAAAAAGGAATACGCTCGTTTATTATCAGTAAAAAAATAAAAACAGAGAATTATCCGCAAGCATCGTTTTTGCTTGTTGGCAATTCGGTAAATGCACTACAATTACTGGCTGCTCTAAAACGCTCAAAATATCAAAAACCTTTACTTGCAATTACTGGCAGTAACGGTAAAACTGTTGTTAAAGAATGGCTCTCTCATATTTTATCGCCATACTATAATATTACTCGCAGTCCAAAAAGTTATAACTCGCAAATTGGTGTCCCGTTATCTTTATGGCTTATCAATAATTCTACTGATATTGCAATTGTCGAAGCTGGAATTTCGGAACCTAACGAAATGGAATGCTTAGAAAAAATTATAAAACCCAATGTAGGGGTATTCACTAATATTGGAGCTGCACATCAGGCAAATTTTTCTTCAGAAAACCATAAAATCACTGAGAAATTTAAGCTTTTTGCTAATTGCAACACCGTAATATGTAAATATGATTACAAAAATCATCTGAAAAATAAAAACACTAAGTGCATAACATGGTCAGATACCGAAAAAAATGCGAGTATTCTGATAAATAAAATTGAAAAACATCATTCGAACTCTAAAATTTTTATTGTTTTTAATAACGATAAATATGAAATAGAAATCCCTTTTACAGATGACGGCTCGATTGAAAACGCTATAACTTGTTTTGCATATATCACACATTTATTTCCAAAACCTGACAAGCAAATAATTAAAAGATTTTTGAGTTTGTCAGGTGTTGAAATGCGATTACAGACTATAGATGCAATAAATAATAGTATTCTAATAAATGATAGCTATAATAGCGACATAAATTCTTTGGAAATAGCTCTTGATTATCTAAATCAGAAAAAAGCTAATAAAACCTCAATTTTGATTTTGTCAGATATTTTGCAAAACTCAGATGATGAAAATAAATTCTACAAAAGTGTCAGTAAACTAATAGCCGAGAAAAACATCAATAAACTAATAGCTATTGGAGAAACGATTAGGAAATACAAATCATATTTTAGCCAAAACACAGACTTTTATCCAAGCACCGAAGATTTTTTAACAAATATTGTCCACTCTAATTTTGATAATTCTGCAATTTTATTAAAAGGGGCACGAAATTTTAAATTTGAAGATATTTCAAAGATATTACAATCAAAATCTCATGAATCGTATCTTGAAATTAATTTAAGTCTAATGCGTGAAAACCTGCTATATTTTCGCTCAATACTTGAGCCTCAAACAAAAATTATGGCAATGGTAAAAGCGTTCTCCTACGGAATTGGATATCGCGAAGTCTCTGCATTTTTGCAACACAACCGAATCGATTATCTAACAGTTGCATATACAGACGAAGGAGTCGAATTACGTAAAAGAGGAATTATTACACCCATAATGGTTATGAATCCTTCGGCTAAGGATTTTAAAACTATGATTGATTACGCATTAGAGCCAGAAATTTATTCTATTGGACTGCTCTCAGAACTTGAAAAAGAGTTAAAATCGAGTAAAACAAAAAACTTTCCTGTTCATATTAAAATTAATACTGGTATGAACAGATTGGGAATTAACGAAAATGAAGTTTCAGAATTTTGCAAAATTGTAAAAGAGTCTGGTAAAATAAATATCCTTAGCGTTTTCTCACACCTTGCAGGTAGCGATAGTAACAAATTCGACAATTTTACTCATAAACAAGCAGAATTATTTGTTGAAATTTGCGATAAAATTAGCTCAATAACTGGGCATAAACCTATTCGTCATATTTTAAATTCCGCAGGAATAATTCGTTTCCCACAATATCAATTTGAAATGGTACGCCTTGGAATTGGTTTATATGGTCTTTTAGAAAATATAACAGATAAAGCCGAACAAGTTTCGACTTTTAAATCAGTTATTTCACAAATACATAATGTAGAAGCGGGCGAAAGCATTAGTTATAATCGTTCAGGGAAAACTAACGCACAAATCAAAACAGCCACTATACCAGTTGGTTATGCAGACGGTATTGACAGACGACTTGGTAATGGAAACTGGTATTTTATGATTAATGGACAAAAAGCATACACAATAGGCGATATTTGTATGGATATGTGCATGGTCGAAATCACAAAAATAAATGCCAATGTTGGAGATGAAGTTATTGTTTTTGGGAATCAAAACAATATTTCTAAAATGGCAAAAATCTTAAACACAATTCCTTATGAAGTTATTTCTGGTATTTCTGAAAGGATAAAACGTGTTTATATTGAAGAATAAAAAAAAGTGAAGAAAAAAATGAAGAAAATTGCATCAAATATTTTATTGTTAATTCTCATAAGTGCAAACACGTTTGCTCTATCTCGAGACGCACAAGTATCGCTTCTTACGCAAGATGCTGGCGATGAATTGTATGCTTATTTTGGACATACAGCAATACGAATAAAGGACGACTCGCTACATATAGATAGAGTTTACAACTACGGAACATTTAACTTTAACACACCGAATTTCTATCTAAAGTTTATCCACGGCGACCTTGACTATTGTCTGTCAATTGACGATTTTGATTACTTTGTATATGTTTCTTCTGAGACAAAAAGAACAATTCATGAGCAAGTTTTAAATCTTACTTACGAAGAAAAAGTAAAAATGGCAAATTTACTTGAAACATGCTATACGACTTCGGCAAGATATTATCGCTATGATTTTCTAAAAAATAATTGTGCTACAAAAATACGTGATATCATAGAAGATGCTACGGACAACCGCATAAATTTTGACAAATCGGGCTTCTCTGGACAATATTTTAGGCAATTATTAAAACCTTTTATTTCAAAAAACTATTGGATAGATTTGGGAATTAACCTTGCTACTGGAATGGAAACCGACAAAGCTGCAAGCCCCTCCGACTATATGTTTTTGCCTGTTTATATTTACGATTTTTTTGAAGATTCTGAATTTGCTCAAAAAAGCTATGTCTTATTAGATGCAACTCCCGAAAAGGAAACAAAGTTTAACTTTTCATATCTAAGCCCGTGGATAATTGTATTATTATTAATTGCTTTTAGTTTTTTATCGAAAACACGCAAAATAGTTTTATACACAATTTCGATAATATTCACTTTATTAGGACTGCTTCTTTTTTTCCTTAATGTTTATTCGTTGCACCTTGCAATGGGAAGCAATTTGAATGTACTTTGGACTTTACCAGCATTTGTGCTGATTATTTGCCGAAAACGAAATTTTCATGATTATCTCAAACTTGCATATTTAATAATAATCATACTTTTTATTTCCTTACAAAGCATTCTCCCTCAAAATATTTCATTTACTTTTATCCCATGGATGCTACTAATAATCGTAATTATTTTGCTTGATATTAAGGTAATAAACAAAAGGATTTTTAGAAAAAAGAAAGTTTAACTTATTTTTTTTATCTGCTAATTATTAAACTTGGATTATACAGTAATGAGATTTTTCCCTTACTTCGACACTTCGGCGTTGCTCACTTCGGCAGGCTCACTTCGGCAGGCTCAGTGCATCGCAGTGCATCGCAGTGCTGGCAAGCTCAGCACAAGTCGGTCGAAATCTTAAAGTAATGCTAAAAAATAAAACAACCCAATCAATATTTTACCGTCCTTATAGCTTATATATATAAATAAACTTTTTTTATGAAAAACATTTTCACAATAATTTTAATGCTGATTTCATATTTTGTTATTGCTCAAGAACCACAAACCAAATCAGTTTTGTTTTTAGGAAATTCCTACACCCATTATAATGGCGGAGTGGAGCAAGCATTAAAGCAAATTGCGACATCAAAAGGTGATGCAATAGAAGTGCTTTCCAATTCACCTGGAGGATATACATTCTCAAATCATTGCACGAACTCAACAAGCTTAAACTACATTATAAGTAGAGAATGGGATTATGTTATTTTACAAGAGCAAAGTCAACTACCTTCTTTTCCTCCAGCACAAGTTGAGAATGAATCGTACCCTTACGCTGCAATACTATGCGATTCGATAAAAAGCAACAGCATTTGTACTACACCAGTATTTTTTATGACTTGGGGTAGAGAAAATGGAGATGCTGGAAATTGTGCTAGCTATCCTCCTCTTTGTACTTATGAAGGTATGCAGTGGCGTTTACGTCAGAGTTATGTAGAAATGGCAGAATTAAATGATGGAATAGTTTCACCTGTTGGAATGGTTTGGAAATCAATACGTGATAATCATCCTACAATAGATTTATACCAATCTGACGAAAGTCATCCTTCCAATAACGGAACATATCTTGCAGCCTGCACTTTTTACGCAACATTATTTAACAAAAGCCCCGAAGGAGCAGATTACCCAACAAGTATTACTCCCGAAAATGCAGCAATTTTACAAACTGCGGCTTGGGCAGTAGTAAACGATAGCCTCGACATTTGGCTGATAGATACAACTACACTAAGAGTTGACTTTCAACTTTTACAATTAACCAAAAACGTGAGTGCTTATTTTTATAATATTAGTGAAAATGCAGACTCATGCTACTGGGAATTTGGTGATGGTGAAAACCAATGGGAATATCCTCCATTTAACGTACTTAGCCATTCATACCCTGACGTAGGTGAATATAATATTTGCTTAACTGGATACAAAGATAATGGCTGTATTTCAAAAACAATTTGTAGAACAGAATATATTAGTGTTACTGGACTCGATAATTCTATTTCCGAAAACAGCAAAATTTACCCAAATCCTATAAAAGATGGTATAATTCGAATTAGTAATCATAAAGAACAAAATTACAGACTTTATTCTGCTGATGGCAAATTAATCAAACAATCAATAATTAAAAACAATGTAATTGATGTTTCGGGAGTTAATGCAGGAGTTTATGTTTTGATTGTAGGGGATAAAACTTACAAAGTTATAATTTAGACGTATCTTATACTGAACTAAGTCCATTAATAAAATTGGAAACTTCTGTATTAAAGATTTCGGGTTTATCGACATTAACGACATGACCACAATTTTCTACAATAATTAGTTTAGAAAAACTTGTATGTTTTTTCATTAGTTGTTGAATTGAGGGTAAAAACATGTGGTCTTCTTCGCCCATAATATATAAAGTAGGAATAGGGAGTTCAATATTTCTAAAAAGCCTAAGTATAGGGTTTATGTCGGCAGTCATTTTATACCACTTAATAAATTCCTGTTGATATAATTTTTTTGCCTCACGAACAAAAAGGTTGCGAGATTCTTTATGGGTATCTTTCGGCATTATAATAAACGCAAAAAACTTATACAAAAACAAATAGGGGAATATTGACTTAAATATAAAGCCAATTCTCATTAATATCTGCGAACGGACATTAAGTTTCATAATTGCTCCGCCCATGATCATAGACTCAACACGTTCGGGATGGTCTTCGGCAATTTGTCTAATAACAATAGTACCGAGAGAAATACCAGCAAAATGAGATTTTTCTATCTTTTCATAATCCATTACTTCAAGAACATCAAGTGCTATATTATCTAATGTATATTTTTTTCGCATGCCATGCAAAACATTCGTTTTTGAGTTTCCATGTCCACGAAGGTCAATTAACAAAACATTATACTTTTTAGCGAATGATTTGATTTGCCGAAACCAAATACTCGAACTTCCTCCAGCCCCATGGATAAACGTAACCCAAGGCAAAGAGGTCGATTTAAAGTATTTAGTATAATTAATCATCATAGTTGTTTTGAACAAAAATAAACAATCAATAACAACTATCCAAATAAAAAATAAAAAATAACCGTAATTTTTAAAACCTGTTTTATAATATAGATAATAATTTTGCAGTTAGTCAAGGAATAAATATCTTTGAAACTAATCAAAAAGTTAAAACATTAAAATTTATACAATATGAAAAAAGTACTTATTGCAACCGAAAAACCTTTTGCTAAAGAAGCAGTTGATAGTATCAAAAATATCGCTCAAAAAGCAGGTTATGAAATTATTTTACTTGAAAACTACACCGAAAAATCGCAATTATTAAATGCTGTTGCAGATGTTGATGCAATGATTATTAGAAGTGACCAAGCTGACAAAGAAGTTCTTGATGCAGCAAAAAAACTAAAAATCGTTGTTAGAGCTGGTGCTGGATTTGACAATATTGACTTAGAGGCAGCAACAAAAAACAATATAGTAGCAATGAACACGCCAGGGCAAAACTCAAATGCAGTGGCAGAGCTTGCTTTTGGCATGATGTTATTTACAGCAAGAGGTGGATTTGACGGCAAAGCAGGTAGCGAACTAAGAGAAAAAACTCTCGGAATTCATGCCTATGGTAATGTTGGAAAATATGTTGCAGAAATTGCAAAAGGATTTAATATGAAAGTTTTTGCTTTCGACCCATTTGTTAAAGACAGCGATATTGAAGCTGACGGTGTTACAGCAGTAAAATCAGTTGAAGAACTTTATAAAAACTGCCAATATGTTTCACTACATATACCAGCAAACGATAAAACAAGGAATTCGATAAATAAAGATTTACTTTCGTTAATGCCAAAAGATGCAGTTTTAATTAATACCGCCAGAAAAGAAGTAATTCACGAAGCAGAACTACTTAGCTTAATGGAAGCAAGACCAGACTTTAAGTACTTATCTGATATTGCTCCAGATTGTGCAGAAACAATAGCAAACAAATATCCTGGAAAATTCTTCTTTACTCCCAAGAAAATGGGAGCTCAAACTGCCGAAGCTAATATTAATGCTGGTATCGCTGGAATTAACCAAATTATAAATTTCATCGAAAAAGGAGACGATACCTTTAAAGTAAACAAATAAAAATATCAATTAAAGATATTTTGTAAAAACACACTATCTTTAAAATGTGTTATATAAAGTAAAAAGCCGATTACTAATTAGTAGCCGGCTTTTTTTAAGAAAATAATAATAATGAGGAATGACGAACACTTCGATAAAAACTCAGTTCGACACTTCGGCGTTGCTCAGTGCTGGCAAGCTGCATCACAATGCATCGCAATAGGAGTAAGAACAAAATTTCGTACTGATAAAACTGGTGGTGTTGTACCAGCAGGCAAGCCTAAATTTTGAGGAAAAACTGGGTATGGGAAGGGATTATAAATTAAACAAATAGTAAATTATTTAAATTATATCTTTAGTTCGGTTTGCAGTTCTAAAGTTCATTTGTTTGAATGCGATGTACTGCATCGCAGACGAACAGATTAACATTTCACGATTATTTGTTTACGATTAAAAATTATTCGTGTACTGTAAACAACTTTAAATTTGTGTAAATTGAATGAAACACAATAAAAGACCACGGTATATGATTCTTTTTGTACAAATCCGCCGTGAACTGAAAACAGTTTTAAAACAACCAGTTCATTCCAATATAAACACCCATTTTACCGTCGGCAGCTTTAACAGGTAATCCAATATCTGCTGCAATAACAAAATTTTCGTTCATCGCTAAATGCAGTCCACAACCGTAAGTTAAATGAACAGTTTCTGTATTAGTAGCAAAATATTGTGCCTGAAATACATCGTTCGGAATATTTGATTTATCTATATCTATTTTTTGCACAACCATTCCGGCATCAAGAAAAGGATTTAATGCAGCATACCAATTTTGTTTTATAAAGCGGAATCTTACAAATTTGTATCTAAATTCAAGATTTGCAAAAGCGTTTCCTTTGCCAACTGTTCTATTTCTTATCATACCTCTCACCGATTTGCTTCCACCTAATCCATCAACAGTTGACGAAGGCATGTAAGAATAAATCATATATGGCAATAAATAAAACGGAGCGTCACCGTAAACAATCCCCTGATAACCAATGCGATATGCAAATGACAACTGTTTATCGACTATTGTAAAATATTGACGATGTGTTGCTGCTAATTTTCCAAATGTAAAATCTGAACTAAAACTATTAAACAACACCAACTCAGACCAAAGACCTTTCATTGGACAAGGCTCATTATCACGAGTGTCATAAACCAAACCAAGTTTAAGACTGTTGTGCATTGCTCCTGTAGCCTCTTCGGGTTTTATTATTCCCCATTCAATATAATTATCATACAAACTATTTACACTAGGAAGCATATCGGCAGAATCTTTACCCTGGTTTAATTTATCAATAGGCACAGCTCCAATCTGAATATCCATAAAATTATATCCAACTGCCCAATTAAGATTTTTTACTGGAGTTTTGCCCTGAAAATCGAGTTTAAACCGTAAAATATTTCTTTTATGCTTGTAAAACATTCTTGTTTTGTAATATAAAGATTCATCATCGCTAAAATCAGAATCATAAACCGCATCATATCCATTAAAACCATAAAAATCTAAAGCCTGATCGGGCAAATAAGATAAATCTGCCGTCAATCTAATTTTAGGAACTAAAAATTCAGAGTCATAAAAAACCCGATAAATACCAGAACCTTTGGTGTAACGGCTAACTTCTGCATAAAGTGAATGCATATATTTTGGAAAATTCGATCCATCACCATAATTGTAGAAATTGGTTAGCACTCCATATTGGAAACCGAGGTCAGAATTGTACGACACAACTGGTAATAGACCAAAGTTCCACCCAGTTTTAACATTTTCTGCTTTTTCTGTTGTCTCTTGTGCTTGCATAGAAACAGAAAAAAACAACATAATCACTAAAACAATTTTTAAGTATTTCATGTTCCATTATTTTGATTAATTAAAACAAAAATAGGAATAAAGTTTGAAATATGATTAAATTAAGTGTCCAGATAAAAAATATTTTGCTCTGTTTACAAGTTTTAGTAATTTGCAGGATTATATTTAAAGTAAGATTTTGAGTAAATTCATAAAAATATTGGTGGTTTTTGCAGGATTTATTTTGTCAGTTTCTGCATCGGCACAGTTTTATAACGGGCATCAAATGAAGTTCGGTAAAAATCGTGTGCAATATGATGAATTTGACTGGTTTTACTTTAGATATCAAAAATTTGACACTTATTTTTATGCAGGGAGTAAAGATATTGCTCTCGAAATAGCTACAATTGCCAATAATTACCTAATAAAAACAGAAACATTTTTCGAGCATCAATTAAATCAAAGGATTGTTTTTGTGATATATCAAAACCTTTCGGATTTTAGGCAAAGTAATATTGGTTTAAATACGGGCGATGCTCAATATAATATTGGTGGCGTAACAAAAGTTGTTGACAATATTGCATTTATTTATGTGGAAGGAGATATTGCGAGCCTTGAACAACAGGTAAAAGCTGCTATTGCCAATATTATCCTTAACGAAATGCTTTATGGACTTGATCTAAAAAATAAAATTGCAAACAACACTCTAATAACAATGCCCGAGTGGTATATTAAAGGATTAATCGCTTACGTTTCTCAAGATTGGGACACTAAAATAGATGAGCAGACAAAAATGGGAATATTGTCGGGAGATTTTGATAATTTTAATCAACTCACAGGTAAAGATGCCGAAATTGCAGGAATGGCTATTTGGAATTATATTGCATCAACTTACAGTCCGCAAGTTATTCCAAATATTGTTTATCTAACACGAGTAACAAAAAATATGGAAAGTGGATTTTTGTATGTGTTGGGAAGCTCGCTCACAATGTTGCAAGCCAATTGGAATATGTACTACAAAATGCAATATGAGACCTTCGACCTTACAACTACAAAACCCGAGAGCAAAAACTTATTAAAACGCAATCGCCGAAACGTAGAATATTATCAATTACAGTTCTCCGAAAATGCTAACAAAATTGCATGGGTCGAAAACAAACTTGGTAAATACTGGATAAAAGTCAAAGATATCGAAAGCGGAAAAACAAAAACTGTTTTTAGACGTGAACATAAATTAGACCAGATAATAGATTATACTTATCCTGTATTACGTTGGCATCCCACAGGAAAATTGTTAGGTTTTGTAATTGAAAAAAATGGAGAAATTTATTATACTACTTATAATTTTGAAACCGAAGATATTAAAGAAATTCAAATGACTGCACTCGAAAAAATGAGCTCGTTTGATTATTCAAATGATGGATTAAGTTTAGTTCTGGCAGGCTTTAACAACGGACAATCTGATTTATTCATTTTTAATATCACAGCCAATACTCTTGTTAATATTACCCGGGATTATGCCGATGATTTTAGCCCGATTTTCATTAATAATTCGAAACAAATTATATTTAGCAGCCACAGAGATACTGAACAGTTAGGCGACCGAGATAATAATTTTCTTCCAACACAAAAGCATACGGACATTTTTGTTTACGACATTGCGTCAAAAAAAATCAGTCAAATAACAAACTCGAAACTATCCTCCGAGACTCAACCTGGATTTACAAACAATTCTTATATTTTTTTATCTGACGAGAACGGAATAAACAACTTGTATTCTGCAAATATAGACTCTGCGATAAGTTTTATTGATACTACCACTCATTACAGATTTTATCTAAACAAGTCTCAACTCACAAATTACTCATACAATATACGCGAACTCGGATTGACAAAGTTTTCGGATGCAAATACTTTTCTCTATAAAAATGAAATTAAGTTTGATTTTCTACATAATGAGACGCTTCCTTTACCCATTAGCAGTAGCTCTAAAACTATGTTCAAAACAAGCTATGAAAAAGCTACACAAAGAACAGTAAAGAAAGTAACAAAGCCAGAATTAGAAATTGATTCATTATCAAAATTGCCTGTTAATAAACGGGAGCAGCCAATAAACATCAACAATTATATTTTTGAGGCCGAATTACTTGACGATGTAGTAACTGAAGATAATGAATTTGAAGCTGACGGCAGAGCCAAAGAGCCGCGTACTGGTAAATATCAGACATCTTTTTACACGAATTATCTTGTTTCACAAATTGATTATGGATTTTTAAGCAATTCGTATCAAACATTTACGGGTTCGGCTTTTTATTTTAATCCTGGCTTTAATCTTATTTTTAAGCTTGGGACTTCTGATTTATTTGAAGACTACCGTATTACTGCGGGCTTTCGATTTGCAGGGAACTTCGACAGTAATGAGTATTTACTAAGTTTTGAAAATCTAAAAAAACGTTGGAATAAACAACTTATACTACATCGTCAAGCTCTAAATAATTTTAAAGGCTATTCGTATGTTAAAACATTTACTCACGAAGCATTTTATGTAATGAGGTATCCACTCTCTCAAGTAGATGCTTTTCAATTTACTGGTAATTTAAGACAAAACCACAATTCAATACTTTCTGTCGATTATCAAAGCCTCTTGGCACCAGAGCAATACGACTATTGGGCAAGTTTAAAAGCAGAATATATTTTTGATAATACAAAAGAAATATCAACCAACATTTTAAATGGTTTTAGAATGAAAGCTTTTGCTGAAGTATTTAAACAATTAGACAAGAAAGAAACAGATATGTTAGTAACAGGTGCTGACCTTAGATATTATAAGCCCATTCATAAGAATCTGATTTTTGCAGCACGTTTTGCCACAAGTGCCTCGTTTGGTAAAGCAAAGCTTATTTATTATCTTGGAGGTATCGACAATTGGATTAATCTTTCGGCAAAAAAACCAACATTTAATGATAATATTCGCATTGACCCGACAGTAAATTATGCTTATCAGGCAGTTGCCACAAATTTGCGAGGTTTCTCACAAAATATTCGAAATGGGACAAACTTTGCAGTATTTAACGCAGAGATTAGATGGCCAATTTTCTCATATATTTATAAAAGACCTATTAACAGCGATTTTATAAAACACTTTCAATTTATAGGCTTTTTTGATATTGGAAGTGCATGGACTGGATTAAGTCCTTTTGGCGGAAACAATGCTTACGAAAACGATTACTACGAGAATAATCCTGTTACAATTATTATCCATAATGATAATTTTCCTATTGTTTCAGGTTATGGCTTTGGCATGAGAACAAAACTATTTGGCTACTTTATTCGTGCAGATTGGGCATGGGGAATAGAAAACAATATTATTCAAGATCGAATGTTTTACTTGTCACTAAGTACGGATTTTTAAAATTCATAAAATCTTTAAGTGTAAAGCGATGAGTTGCAAGCGTACACGGAACACAAAACACGGTGGTTTTGAGACATTTTAAAAGAAGGCTGAGGGTTTTGGCGAGCCAAAACGGCTCGAAGTCTCCTTTTAAAACCCTCAACCACCTTTAATTTTAGTAAACGTTAGGTTTGTAATCGGTTTCGACAGATTGGAGTTATTTGAAAGGAAGTTTTTCTTTAAAGAATAAGAAAAACAGAAAACTTAACCGCAAAGCGATGAACGAAGCCGAAATTACTGTATTAAGTTCTAAAAAAATAAGCTTAAAAAAGACTAATTATTACTATTTTCTTTCAACTGTTTTTTTCTATCGTGCTCGTTAAGAAGGATTTTTCGCAAACGCATTGATTTTGGTGTAACTTCAATCATTTCGTCTTCGGCAATATATTCCATAGCTTCTTCTAATGAGAATTTAACAGGAGGCGAAATTGCAACTTTATCATCAGTTCCCGAAGCACGAACGTTAGTTAGCTTTTTGGTTTTAGTAATATTAATCCCAATGTCAGCCTGACGTGTATTTTCGCCAATTATCTGGCCGGCATAAATTTCTTCACCTGGAAAAACAAAAAACGTACCTCTGTCTTGCAGTTTATCAATAGAGTATGGAATTGCTGTTCCAGTTTCGATTGCAATAAGCGATCCATTTCTTTTAATCCCAAGATCACCTCGCCAAGCTTCAAAAGCTTTAAATCTATGAGCAATCACTGCCTCACCTTCGGTTGCTGTTAATAAGATGTTGCTAATTCCGATTAGACCTCTCGAAGGAATATAAAACTCAAGATTTGCTCTATCATTTTTAACTTCAATATTAAGGATTTCACCTTTTCGCTGTGTAACAAAATCTATTACTTTTCCTGAGAATTGGTCGGGAACTTGAACAGTAAGATACTCGATAGGTTCACACTTAACTCCGTCCACTTCTTTAACAATAACACGCGGTTGTCCTAACTGAAGCTCAAAACCTTCGCGTCTCATGGTTTCAACTAATATCGATAAATGCAAAATCCCTCTGCCATATACTACAAATTTATCAGCCGAGTTTGTTTCTTCGACTTTTAAGGCAAGGTTTTTCTCAATTTCTTTAAAAAGCCGTTCTCTTAATTGTCTTGATGTTACAAGTTTACCGTCTCTTCCAAAAAACGGCGAATCATTACTTGCAAAAAGCATACTCATTGTGGGTTCATCAACTTTAACAGGTTTTAAAGCTTCAGGAAACTCATAATCACAAACAGTATCTCCAATATCAAAAACATCTATGCCAAAAATTGCTACGATTTCACCAGCCTCAATACGTTTTTTTGTTTTCACTTTAGCAAGTCCTTCAAAGAGATAAAGTTCTTTGATAGTAGCTTTAGAAATTGTTCCGTCTCTTTTTGCCACCGAGACATTTGTACCAGCTTGAATTGACCCACGTGTTATTTTACCAACCGCTATTCTACCAGTATAAGACGAATAATCTAAGCTAGTAATTCTCATTTGCAAGTTTCCTTTTGGATATTCGTTTGGTTTTATCGTATCAAGAATAACATCAAGAAGGTAACTAACATCTATTGTTGGTTTATCAAAATCGGGTCCCATCCAAGCATGTTTTGCCGAGCCATAAACAGTTGGAAAATCTAACTGGTCTTCGGTAGCTTCAAGCGAAAACATCAAATCAAACACTTTTTCTTGAGTAAGTTCTGGATTACAATTCGGTTTATCAACTTTATTAATAACGACAATTGGCTTTAAATTAAGTTCTAATGCTTTTTGCAATACAAATCGGGTTTGAGGCATTGGTCCTTCAAAAGCATCAACTATAAGAAGAACACCATCAGCCATATTTAATACTCGCTCTACCTCACCACCAAAATCTGAGTGACCAGGAGTATCTATAATATTAATTTTTGTTTCTTTATATCTGACAGAAACATTTTTTGACAATATGGTAATCCCTCTTTCTCGTTCTAAATCATTACTGTCGAGAATAAGTTCTCCTGGATTTTGATTGTCTCTAAAAGTTTGAACCTGATGTAAAATTCTGTCAACCAAAGTGGTTTTTCCATGATCAACGTGTGCTATTATTGCAATATTTCGAATATCTTCCATTAAAATAATTAAGTCCGCAAAAGTAATAAAGTTTTGCGGACTTAATTATGTTTTTTATGTTTGACTAAAAATAAAAGTATAAAACTCAAGATAAGATAGAAATAATTTAGTTGATTAAAGTTTATTTCGTGTTTTTATGTACAAATGTGCCATTAACTCTTACAATGCCAATCATATCATTTTCAGGCTTTTCATTATTGAGGTTTATTGTACCACAAATAGCGTCTTCTCCAATGTATTCAATAGTAACGCCACCCTGTTTAGGCATTCCAGAAATCCAGTTAAACCAAACCGTACCATAGGCAGTATTTAGAGTAACGCGGCTCCATTTACCTGTTTCGTATTCGTGATATCCATAATATCCCGGTTCAAGCTTTTCGTCCTTTCTTGCATTAATTTCAATATTGATATCCATTTGCTCTTGTGTTCTTGCTCCAACAAGTTTCATTGGGTCGTAATTCGAAAGTTTTAGAGTAATGGTAGAATCATTAATCCATTTATAATCGGAATTTACAACATTAAATTCAGGAGTGCTATAAACCAAAGTATCAGACATTGAATGATAATAATCTTGCACACTTATTGCGATAGAATTTTCTACTCCGCAAATAACTTCTTTTTCTTCTTGGGTTTCGTTTTTTGAACTATTACACGCAAACAACACAAAAGTTAAAACTAAACCCAATAATAAATATTTCCTTTTCATAATATGAAATTTAATTAATACGATTTTTGTTGCAATATATTATATATTTTTCAAAAACTAACTATCTATTACAAATATTTTTATACGGGCAAAATCCACAATTGTCCAAATTTGATGTTTGAGTAAATTCAATATCTTTATTTAACATTTCTTCAAACACATCTTGCAAAGCAGATTTTAATTCATCTTTAAGCTCGGAATCAAAGATATTTATTGTTTTACGATTTATTTTAACACGATAATCGAAATTCCCGTCCAAATTATTAATATTTATTATACCAGGGCATATTGCGAGATTACTATCTTTTCCATACATTAAGACATATAATAATATCTGCGTAATCATTCCTTTATCATATTTTCGATCAGGTTCAAAAAGCTCACTAATGGATTTGCAATTAGTATTTGTTTTACCAGTTTTATAATCTAAAACACGATAGATTTCACCTTGTCTGTCAACTCGGTCAATATCTCCTTTAATATTAACAGTAAAATTAAAGGCTGGTAAATCAAGTTTAAAATCATTTTGCTCTTCTAATTCAATAATTGTGAGAGGCAAATTTTTCTTATCGTATCTTAGAGTTAGTTTTACATATTTTTTGATAATCTCAACAATTATTTTATTCTCAAATTCATCTATTTCAGTTTCCGATTTTAAGTCAAAAACCGTTCTAATAGCTGCTCGCATTTGAGTATTTATAAAAGCGTCATCAAAACCATCAAAATCCTTATCAATTAAGTCTTTACCAATAAATGGAGCATAAACATTTTGCATAATTTGATGAAAAAGACTTCCAAAAAATGCAGCATCTTCTTCTTCTTCGAGTTTATCGGGTTCTTTTATTTCCTCAATATAATGTAGATAATACTTGAATTTGCAATCTAAATATTTATTTATCGCTGTAGGACTAACTCCAGAGGTAAGATGCTCTCTAATTTTTTGAATTACTCTTTCGCTTTTTTGTCCAACATTTATTTTGCCAGAGTCTATTCCAATTTTATAAGCTCGACTAACAAACTTTATATCTTGTTTTAGTTCATATTTTATTTGTGAAATAAATCTGGATGCCTCCGATGCACCCTCTCCCGACTGAGAGCTATAAATAATTTTAATTTCTTTTGATCTCTGCAAAAGTCTGTAAAAATAATAAGCAAAAATACTGTCTTTAAATTCAATTGATGGTAGCTCGTGGAATTTGCGTAAATTATATGGAATCAAACTTTGACTTACAGATGTTTTAGGAAAAACGCCTTCATTTAACGACAACATTATCACTCTATCAAAATCTAAGGAACGAGTTTCAAGAAATCCAAGAATTTGCAATCCATTTAAAGGTTCTCCTTCAAAAGCTAAATTTAAGCTACGCATAAAATTATTTACAAGCTTTAAATAGATATTATTTGATTCAAATTGAATTTGCTCATCACTAATACAATCTTTTAAAGCTATTAGTCTTGCAAGAATACGGTTTAGAAACTCTGCCTCTAAAATAAAATCATCAGAAGACGATATTTTTGCTAAAACTTGAGAACAAATCTCTGGTAAATATGTTGCAAACAAAGCAAGGGTTTCGTTTTTTGGACAAAAAATTGACTTTAATATTTCGCTATCTTCAAATTCCTCTGCATCAACATATATCGTTTTTTCTTTTGTGATTTTATTTTTCAATTCGGCAGCTTTGCTCCCATCAATAAGCTTAATAAAGCTATGATTTAAAATTGCAAAAACATCTTTAAAATAAAATTTAGTACTGCTATCTTTAGTTCTATACCGTTGTTGCAACATCATCAAATGATTTACAAATGCGGCCGACATAGTATTTTTAACAGGAAACCCCATGGACACATTATATGACTCTATACTTTCTGGGATTGAATACATCAAAGGAATTAAAAGATTTTCGTCGCCAAGTACAATTGCCGTTTTTTGTAAGTCAAAGTCATCTTCTTTTTGCCACTTGTCGAGAATTTCGGGAATAAGTTTTACCTGACTTATTGGAGAAGGAGCCATTATTACTTCAATATCTTTAAGAATAGTATTGATATAATCAACAATTCCTATATCCGAATATGGTGGATATTTACGTATATTTTCTCGAATAAACCTGCCAGCTTCTTGATATTTATCTTTAAGATAATATTGGTCTGCATCCCAGAAAAATCGTGTATTTGAGCTTGATTTTATTACATTAAGTAATTGTTTCTCACATTTATTTAAAGCATTAAATCCGACAACAACACAATCGGGCGATGTGAAATTTATTGTAGAAATCGACTCTGCAACATCTTTGTAAATCATGCCTTGATAGGCGATATTATCCTTGCGTAATTCTTGTTTAAAATCTGAGTAAATGTTAAACATTGCTCGCCACAATTCCAAAAAACTCTGTTTATGTGTGCTAATTTTCGCTTGATTTACATTATACCAGAATTTTTTAATGATTTCGATAGCCTCTTCCTCGTAACCGTCAAATTTTTGATCTATTTCTTTAATGTCAACAATAGTGTCAAACATTTTTTGAGCATCAACAAGATATTTATCAATATCATCAAAATCATTTAATATTATTTCGCCCCAATAATAAAAATCGTCGAAACTTTCCTTAGAACCAGTATGCTTAATAAAAGCTTTATACAATTTATATATCAGCGTAATATCTTCGGCCTCAACAAGTTCGGAATTATCATAAAAAATATCTTGTATCGGAGTTATTTTCGGAAGCCAAATTGTTTTATCGGTAAGCTGGGTTAAATATTTTCGTAAAAACAAGCCTGTTCTACGATTTGGGACAATTATTTCAAGTTCTCTTGTATTTGGAAATTCTTTTAAAATATGTTCGGCAACTTCTGTCAGAAAACTTTTCATATCATATATTTTTATTGATAAAAACTCGCTAAAGCAATTGCAGTGATAGCTTCAGCAATAACTGGCACTCTTAAAGCATAACAAGCATCATGTCGCCCTTTAATCTTCAACTCGCCCATTTGATTAGTTTTAAAATTATATGTGGTCTGTGCTTTGCTAATGCTTGACGACGGTTTAAAATACAATCTAAAATAAATTGTATTTCCATTTGAAATTCCACCATTTATTCCGCCTGAATTATTTGTTGCAGTAGTTCCATTTTTATCAATAAAAACATCATTAAACTCTGAACCTTTCGATTTTGCAGCGTTTAATCCTTCGCCAAACTCAATTGCTTTAAGTCCAGGTATTGCAAAAGCAAGATGAGAAATTACAGATTCGACCGAGTCAAAAAATGGTTCTCCATAACCAGCTTTTACATTTGTAGCCTCGCATTCGATAATTCCACCAATAGAATCGCCTTGTTCTATTGCAATTTTTACAGCTTTTTCGATTTCCTTATTTCCTCCAGCTTCGATAAGTTTTGCTTGGATTTTAATATTTTGCAATATCTTTTTTGCAATCACTCCAGCTGCAACCAATGGCAATGTTAGACGACCCGAAAAATGTCCGCCTCCAAGTGGATTATTAAACCCATTATATTTTATATTTGCAGTAAAATCAGCATGTCCGGGACGATAAAATCCATCAAAATTATAATCTTCGGAGATAAAATTATTATTAAAAAATGCTATTGCGATTGGCGTTCCTGTTGTAAAACCATTATAAATACCACTTTTAATAAGCGGTTTGTCGGATTCTATTCTATCTGATGTTCCAACTTGTCCTGGGGTTCGGCGTGCAATATCTTTTTCAAAATCATCTATCGATAATTTAATACCAGGAGGACATCCGTCAATAATCACACCCACCTCTTCTCCGTGCGATTCGCCATAAATACTAATCCTAAATTTGCTGCCAAACGAATTCATCTGTTTTAAGTTTTAAACAAATGTAGAAAAAAAATCGGAAATAAATCAATGGGGTTTTATTATTGTTTGATATTGCCCAGATATTTATTATTAACCTCTGTATATCAATACTTTTAGAATTAGTTTAAGATAGAATTGTTTTGCATATTGTTGGCAAAAAAATCTGATTTATGTTCAATATAGTTTCCTTAAGCTTAGGAGTTTGAAGGTGGTTATTAATAAAAATGTTTATGTCCTAACGGACAAAGTAAAAATGATACTATGATTATTTTTATTAAAATTAAAGCCCTATGGGCTAACAGGTTATAAGACAGAAGATAAAAATGTTGTCCGTTAGGACATATATATATATATATCAATAAAAACAGATAACTCTTAAAATATTTTGTCTGTAGGTCATATACAATTGAAATTAAAACAAATGTTTGTGTTTCTTTGACAAGCTTAAAATTTCAAATTAAAAAAATATCAAGTCATTTAAATCTGTTATTTTCATTTAAAATTTTAAAACAAAAATATGATAACTACATCTCAAAACAAATGCCTAAAAGGCACAAACAAAGCTTCATTTATTTTTAGAAACACAGATCTCTTTTTCCAATCTTCATAATCAAATGGTTCACAATCTCTTATGGTTTCATCTAAGTGTAATTTTAATAAACTGACAATTTCTTTTTGTTCTCCATCAATATTTATCTCGTGCATAAATTGCATACTGCGATAATCAAAGTTACTGGAACCTGTTAAAAAGTACTTATTATCCACCAAAAAAACTTTAGCATGCAGATTATCAGGCATGTATAGTAAGATAGAAATATTTTTCTTGTGATATTTTCCAAGATATCTATTTCGTAAAATATCAAAAAGCATCACATCAGAATGTCGGGGCATTAAAATTTTAATCTTCACTCCTCTTTCTGCCGCTTTATAAATGCTTTTACGTAATAAACTTGCAGGAAGAAAATATGGAGTTTCGATAATGATTTCTTCTTTTGCAGAATTGATAGCATCTATATATGCTTGGCGAACAGGCTGTTGAAATGTTCCTGGCACATCTCGAATTATATTTATTCCGTTTTTAGATATTTTTTCGGTGCTAACACGCTTATTTTGATAAACCTTATTCGACATTTTAAAATCGTCCTCAATAATTTTCACAAACTCATTAGCAATATTACCCGTTATACGCAAGGCGGACTCACGCCAATTAAGACAATATGTTGTAATATTTAAGGAACCTATATAAGAAATATTATTATCGATAATCAGCAATTTACGATGATTACGTCTGTGATTTCTTGAAAAAATATCAAAACTAAATTTTATTTTTTGAAAGAATTTTACTTTAGCACCTAAATCAATCATTTCTCTAAAAAACGACTCATTTACACCAGTTCCCCACGAATCTATAAGCACCACAATCTTAACACCGTCTTTTATTTTTCTGTTCAGAGCTGTCCTAAACCTCTTTCCAATAAAATCATTTGCAAATCTAAATGTTTGTAAATAAATGCTGTGCTGAGCGGCCATAATATCATCAATCATCTTTGAAAACAGACTTAATGGGTCATCATAAAGTTGATATTTAGCTAAAACATTCATTTAATTTAAATACAATTATTTTTTTTCAATATCCTTAACAAATATACAAAAATCTTTGTAGAAATTAGGATAAGATTTTGCCACACATTCTTTATTTTTGATAATAGAATCAGAATTTATTGAAATACTCAAAATAGATAAAGCCATTGCAATACGGTGGTCATTATGAGAATCAAAATCGGTTTGTTTAATTTCTTTTGCAGGATTTACATGTATTTTATCATTCAATATTTCGATTGATATACCAGCTTTTTCTAATTCTGTTTTCATAACTTCGGCTCTGGAACTTTCTTTATGCTTTAATCTATTTGCACCTAAAATCACACTTTGTTCATCTGCAAAACATGCCAAAACAATTGCAATAGGAATAATATCTGGGCAATTTGTAGCATCAAAGTTAAAGGCAACAATTTTTGATTTATTGACAGTGATTTTATTATCCTCAATTTGATATTTTACATTTGCAAGATCAAATATTTTTAAAATGTTTTTGTCTGCTTGCTTTGAGTCTATTGACAAACCGCTAATTTCTATATTTCCAAAAATTGCGGCAGCGACTAAAAAATTTGCTGCTCCACTCCAATCGCCATCAATTATGTATGTTCCAGCAATATATGATTGATTTCCAGGAATATTTATTATTAAATTTCTAGATTTATCTGTAATAATATTAGATTTCACACCTGTATCAGCCATAATTTGCTGTGTAAGATAAATATACGACAAACTTACAGGATTATGCACAATTAACTCGGAATTGCCCGACATAACAGGCAAAGCCATCATTAATCCACTAATAAGTTGTGATGTTTTACTGCCATCAATATTATAAGTTCCAGATTTTAATTGAGCATTTTCAAAATTAATTGGCAAATGCTTTTTGTCATCAATAATGCAGCCCATTTGCTTAAAAATATAAAAATCTGTCGCAATAGGACGGCTAAGCAAACTACCGCTGCCTGTGAGCGTAAAATGATTCTTAAATAAACATGAAACTGGAGCAAACAATCTCGCATTCATTGCTGATTCGCCACAATTAATCTCATTAGAATCAGATACTGCAGCAGGTTTAAGTATCAAGCTATTATTTGTCTCTGTAATTTCAAGTCCTAATTTTTTTACGATTTCTCGTGCAGCTATTATATCATCGCAATTACCAGAATTTTTCAAAATACATTCGCCACGTGATAAAAGTGCAGCGACAAGAAGTCTTTGTTCATAGCTCTTTGAAGATGGTGCAGTTATCATTGTGTTTTTATATTTAGTCTTTGCAAGAAAACGTCAAATACTTCGTTACTCTCACTTTTGAAACAGTCATGTACAAAATGTAAACTCCTTGATTTCAAAAGTTTCGAAAGCCTTGTCTTTGACTTTTTCTTATCAAAGACTTCAACAACAATAATTTTCTTACAAACAGTATTTACTTTATCAAAACTCATTTTAACAAGTTTTTTATTTCATCTATTTTAAAATTTACAAATTCTGGTTTGCCAATATCTGTAATTATAACAAGTTTGATTAAATCTAAATTTTTCTTTTTATCTCCTGCCAAAATTTTAAAATGTTCATCACTTAGTATTATATCTTCAGTAAATCCAAATTTTGCAAAGAGTTTTAAAGTATTATTTTGAGAATCTGAACTTAAAAGACCTTTTTTTACTGCCAATTTCAAAGCGATTCTCATTCCATAAACAACTGCTATTCCGTGTGGGATATTTTCAATTTTCTCAATGCAATGTCCAAAGCTATGCCCAAAATTTAAAATTTGTCTAAAACCTTTATCAAAAGGGTCTTTTGCAACAATATCAGATTTTGTTTTAACGCATTGATTTACCACAACATTAAGTGAATTTTGATTTTTAGCAAGAATTTGTTCAGCATTTTGATTAAGATAATTAAACAGTTCATTTTTACTTTGAATTACCGCATATTTTAACACTTCACCCAATCCGCTTTTATATTCATTATCTGGTAAAGTTTTAAGCAAAATCGGATCACAAATAACAAACTCTGGATTATTAAAACAACCAATATAATTTTTATAATTACCAAAATCGACGCCATTTTTTCCGCCAATTGCAGCGTCTATTTGAGCCAATAAACTCGAAGCAATAAATCCAAAATTAAGACCACGCATAAAAACACTTGCAACAAATCCAGTAATATCGCAAATTACCCCACCACCAAATCCAAGAATAAATGAATTTCTATCAAGATTAAGTTTAACAAATTCAGAAATTAAAAGCTCAACTGTTTTAAGGCTTTTTGTATCCTCGCCACTTGGTAAAATAATCTTATCAAAACCTTCAAAAACCTGAGGATATAAACAAAAAAGATTTTCATCACTAATAATAATAGTTCGTCGATTATTGAGTAACTGTTTAAACTCAATTGCTGGCAATCCAATTTTGATATCGGAATTGCTTATATAATTATGAGTGTTATTATTCATCGGCACAATTTTTCAAGCTAAATATTTCGTATTTATTTTTAGAATAAGCAAGCGATGCAGCATTATAGTGCCACCACTCAGTTTTTGAGACGTAAAAACCTGCATCAGCCATAATACTCATTAACAAATTTCGATTTTGATATTGTTGTTCGCTTAAATTACCATTTTGATAAAAATATTCGGTTTTATTAGGATAAGCAAGTTCCCCAAAATAATCGAATTCCGTTCCCATATCCAGCACATTTCCAGTATCATCCACAATACTGATATCGAGAGCCATTCCGAAATTATGAATAGAGCCTTTTGCTGGATTTGCAACATACCAATGCTTGATATTTTGTGGAACGTCCACCGAATCCCACATAAGTTGTTGAGCCTCAAGACTTCGCACCGCATCAAACACAATAAAAGTATATTCAGGTTTTTTATTTTGCAAGATTTGATATGCGTTTTGTAATTTTATCAGACATTCATTTTGGACAAAAGCATTAGTGATATCGCCATAAAAATCAATTCCAATAAAATTATCAGTTGTAGAATATTTTAAATCAATAATTAAATTAGGTAAAGAATCTTTAATATTAACTAAACCCATTGATTGCAAGCATTTTTCGGCTTTACTTTCAGGTTTGATTTTGGGAGTAACAACTAAATTTTGCTCAACAGTTTTTACTTGATTATCGCTTGATTGTTTAGATTGACAATCATAAAAACAACTTGAAAGAACCAAAATAATCAGTAATATTCGCAGTTTTTTTAACATAAACTATATCTTTGTAAAATAATCAAAATAAAAATCAAAAATAATGAAAAGAACGGTATTATTAGCAATTAGTTTGTTGTTATTATCAACACAGCTCAGTTTTTCGCAGACCAAAGAACTTACAATAGACGATGCAATTGTTGGTGTTTGGCGAGAATATTATCCTGAATACATCAGATCTGCACAATTTAGACCTGATACAAAAATGTTTACTTATATTGAGGATACAGTTCTTATTGAGAAATCAATAAACTTAAAGAAAGAAACAAACTTAATTGATTTAGCTAAAATAAACTCGGTTTTGCTTGATGCTACCAAAAAAGAATTGCGACATTTTCCTTCATATACTTGGGAAAATAAAGATGTAATTCGCTTTAATAATGGCAGTGATATTGTTTATTTTAATGTTAAAAAGAATGAAATTGACAAATATTTCACATTAGGCGAAACTCCTGAAAACATGGACGTATGCGATGCTAATTCAATGATTGCATACACTATCGACAATAATTTATCAATAATGGATTCCAAAGGAAAGGTAACTTCTGTTAGTTCTGAAAGGGATAAAGGTATTGTTTATGGACAAACAGTTTCTCGCAACGAATTTGGCATTGAAAAAGGAACATTTTGGTCTCCAGATGGCAATTTTCTTGCATTTTATCGCAAAGATGAATCTATGGTAACAGATTATCCTATTGTAGATGCAGATAAGAGAATTGCAGAGCCTGCACCAGTAAAATATTGCATGGCTGGAATGAAAAGTGAAGAAGTTACTCTTGGAATATATAATGTTTCAAATGGTAAAATCAATTACATCAAAACAGGTGAGCCAGTTGAGCAGTTTTTAACAAATATTGCTTGGACACCTGACGAAAAATCTATTCTGATAGCAGTTTTAAATCGTGAGCAAAACCACATGAAATTAAATCAGTATAATATTAAATCTGGTGAATTTGTAAAAACTCTATTTGAAGAAAAGCACGATAAATACGTAGAGCCATTATATCCTGCACGTTTTTTGCCTAAAGATTCCGATAAATTTATTTGGCAAACCCGAAAAGACGGATATTCACATTTATATTTGTATGATATGAACGGAAACGAAATATCACAAATTACAAAAGGAAATTATGAAGTAATTGAAGTTTATGGTTTTACTGCCGATGGTAAAGACTTGATTATCAAAGCAAATAAAGAAACGCCAATTGATTTTGATATTTATAGAGTGAATATTGCAAGCGGTGCAATGATTAGAATAACTAAAGATGCTGGTAGCCACAATGCTACTGTATCAACTGATGGCGAATATATAATTGATAATTTCTCAAGTGCTACTGTTCCAAACACATACAAAATTTACAATACTAAAGGAAAAACAGTTTCAACAATTTTAGAGGCAGAAAACCCCTTTGCAGAAGTTAAATTAGGTAATGTAGAAGTAGGAACAATAAAAGCCAATGACGGCGTAACAGACTTGTATTACCGAATAGTTTTACCACCCGATTTTGATGAAACAAAAAAATATCCTGCAATAGTTTATGTTTATGGTGGACCACATGCTCAATTAATTACAAATTCGTGGTTAAATGCTGGCGGATGGGCGTATTACATGGCACAACAAGGATATATAATGTTCACTCTTGATAACAGAGGCTCTGCTAACCGAGGGCTTGAGTTTGAGAATATCATTCACAGACAACTTGGCACAATCGAAGTTCAAGACCAATTAACAGGAATAGAATATTTAGAAAGTCTTGGTTATGTTGATATGGACAGAATTGGTGCTCATGGCTGGAGTTATGGCGGATTTATGACCACAACATTAATGTGCGATTATCCAGATATTTTTAAAGTTGGTGTTGCTGGCGGATCTGTAATAAACTGGGAATTATATGAAATTATGTATGGCGAGCGTTATATGGATAAACCACAAGATAACGAAGAGGGCTATGCAAATAGTAATCTTTTAAATAAAGCCGAAAAACTCACAGGACGTTTAATGTTAATTCATGGTACAGCAGACCCTGTTGTTGTTTGGCAACATAGTTTAAATTTTGTACAAAAATGCGTTGAGAAAAAAGTTTTACTTGACTATTTTGTGTATCCAGGACATGAGCATAATGTACGTGGACTTGATAGAGTTCATTTAATGCGAACTGTTACAAGGTATTTTGAGGATCATTTGTAGGGAAAACGGAGGATTTGCGACATTTTGGCTTTATTAAGCGGTGGTTTCGACTTCGCTCAACCACCTTAATGAAATATTTTAATAATTAATTGACGACACTCGGATTGTAGATTTGGGTGAGCGGAATGGAATAATAAATGTGGCTAAAGCCACTTGTTTAAGTATTTGTTTAGCAGTCAGATAAATCTGATTAGAATAGATTTAATTTATAGTTTTGAAAAAACACTCGAATTAGAGCAACACTCGAATTGCAATGTAAGCGAGCGAGCGGTTGCGAACTATAAAAAAAAGTAGAAAATTATTTGAATTACACTCGAAAGTTTAAACAGATTTCGAGTGAACGGTGGAATTACAAATCAAAAGTAGCAAATTATTTGAATTGTATCGAAGATTAACAGATTTCTCTCTGCGCTCGAAATGACAAGTTGTAATAATGTTGGAGGTAGTGGCTTGGTGGCGGCTTTGCCGCCACCAAGCCACTACCCAACCCCTCTAATAGCAGTCATTTCGACTGGCGGGGAGAAATCTGTTTTATAGCTATTAAATCCAGCTTGACTTTTAATTATGGCGAATTCGCCATAATTAAAATCTGGATTATGAATGCGTTCCCAAATACCTAAATATTCAAGTGTATTTCGATTTCTAAGCTCAATCCGAGTGAGCGGTCAGAAATTTGAATTATCAAAATGAAATAACAAATGTGGCTAAAGCCACTTGTTTAAGTATGTATTTTCCAGTCAGATAAATCTGATTAGAATAGGTCTAATTTATTAAAGTTTAAAAAAATACACAGCTTGCAAATTAAGAAAACGGTAAAAAATAGCAAGTTATTTTAAACAGATTCCTCCCTTCGGTCGGGATGACAAGCCCCTCTCTCCCAGCCTCTTATATTACTTGTCATTTCGAACGAAGTGAGAAATGACAAGTATTATAAAGTGGCTCTTTGACATAAATTTTTAAATTCTGACCAACATTCAAATTGTATGAGTTCAGTCCGTTCCAAGCCATTATTTCCATAGATTTTAGGCCATACCAAGAGGCAATAAGACTAACCGCATCGCCAGGTTTAACAGTATATTGTAATTCGACCGTACCTTCGGGCTGCTCTGCAGGAATAACAGGCTCAATATACTCCTTATAAATATCTGCATTTGGGTATCTGTATTTTGCCATCAAACTGTCGTTCCATTCACGAGTGTAAAACTCATCGGGCAAGCGGTTTGCGAACAAATATCTTGAAACATAATAAGGAGCATCATGAAATCTCTCAATAACTAATCCAGCATGGCTAGCCGAATGAATTACGTAAAAAGAATCTTCGGTTTTCTCAATAACCATCATAACATGTCCGATAGTATTATTGTAAGCAGCACGTGTTTTAATATAAACGAGATTTCCAGGTTGTAAACTATCAATTGGAATAACTTCTCCCATTAAGCTTGTTGCACTCGGTACACGTTGCAAAGGCAAATTAAAGTGCCTGTGAATATGGAAAATAAAACCACTACAATCAAATCCTGCAGGACTAATTCCACCATATTTATATTTTAATCCCACAAATGTTTTTCCATAGTCGATAATTGAGTCAATTAAACGAGTACTAATTTCAGCAACAGAATCTAATAAAGCATATTTAATATTACGTAATGAATCTACTTGATTTTTAAGAAAAATTGAATCATTATATGACTTTAAAGTAATCGAATCCATTTCTAGTGGACTAGCTATTGTGTGAGAAATCGCAATCTTAATTTGAGACTCAGAAACTGTATCTTGCTGCGAAAAGCCTAGGTTAGCAAAAAAAACTAAGCATTTTGACTTGCTCTAAAATAATATAATATTTTCTTATCACTAATTAAAAATCTATCGTGAGCCTCTTTAAATATTTCTATTTTTTTTATGGGTATTAATACCAATATAATTACAAAACATTGCGTTTACACAACTCTCTCCCCTCAAATACCCAGGAAAAAACGTCCTGATAATTATCAGGACGTTATATTATGTGTATTCACAAGTGCTACATGTACGTTTCTACAGGCTCACAAGTACACATTAAATTCCTATCGCCGTAAGCGTTATCAATTTTGCCAACAAAAGGCCAGAATTTATTAAGTCTTACCCAATCGGCTGGGAATGCAGCTTTTTCTCTATTATAAGAGTGTTTCCATTCATTTCCAACACATTCGATTTGAGTATGTGGAGCATTTTTAATTGGGTTATCTAATTTATCTAATTTACCCGATTTAATGTCGTTACATTCCTGTTTAATAATCTTCATAGCCTCAATAAATCGATCAAGTTCTTCTTTACTTTCGCTTTCGGTAGGTTCAACCATTAAAGTTTCGTGAACAGGGAAAGAAAGTGTTGGTGCATGAAAACCAAAGTCCATCAAACGTCTTGCAATATCGCCTGCCTCTACGCCATATTCTTGTCTGAACTTAGTAACGTCCAAAATCATTTCGTGAGCACAACGTCCAGTTTTGCCAGTATAAAGGACTTCAAAATATCCTTTTAGTTCGTTAGCAATATAGTTTGCATTAAGCATGGCAATCTCTGTCGCATGTTTCAAACCAGGTTCGCCAAGCATTTTTATATAAGCATAGGTGATTGGCAAAACAAAAGCACTACCGTAAGGAGCAGCAGAAACAGCTTTGATAGCATTCTTACCACCAGTTTTAACTATCTTATGTCTAGGTAAAAACTCAACAAGATGTTTAGCTACACCAATAGGTCCAACGCCTGGTCCACCACCACCGTGAGGGATTGCAAATGTTTTATGTAAATTAAGGTGGCAAACATCAGCACCAATTACTCCCGGATTAGTAAGTCCGACTTGTGCATTCATATTTGCTCCGTCCATATAAACTTGTCCACCATTTTCATGAATAATATCCACCATTTCGAGAATTTCGCTTTCAAACACTCCATGAGTTGAAGGATATGTAATCATTATCGCTGCAAGATTATCCTTATGCTCTACTGCCTTAGCTCTTAAATCTTCAACATCAATATTACCATTTTCATCGCATTTAACAATTACGATGTCCATTCCTGCCATTATCGCACTTGCTGGATTTGTTCCATGTGCTGACGATGGTATTAAGCAAACATTACGATGTGCGTCTCCTCTCGAAATATGATATTCTCTAATGACCATCAAACCAGTATGCTCTCCAGTTGCTCCCGAATTTGGCTGCAAACTTGTATCAGCAAAACCAGTAATTTCGCTAAGGTCATCTGCCAATTCCTTGATAAGTGCTTGATAACCCTCGGCTTGATCAACTGGAACAAAAGGATGGATATTGCCAAACTCAGCCCAGCTTAGAGGCAGCATTGAGCTTGCAGAATTCAGCTTCATTGTACATGAACCCAATGAAATCATAGAACGGTTTAAAGCAATATCAAGATTCTCAAGACGCTTAATATAACGCATCATTTCAGTTTCACTATGATACTTATTAAAAACCTCTTGCGTCATAAAATCTCCAGTTCGTGAGTATTCTTTATTTATTTCAAGATTTTTGTTTAATTCGCTTAAAGCGGTAAATTTCTTGTTATTCGCTTTTGCAAAAATTGACAATATTTTGTTAAGCTCGCCAAGATTTATTACCTCATCAGTACTAAGGCTCACAAAATTATCGTCAAGATAAGCAAAGTTCATTTCTTGCTCAAGAGCAATTTTCTGAATATCAGATGATTTAACATCTTTAGGTAACTCTATTTTAAGAGTGTCAAAGAAATTTTCGTGTACTATTTTATACCCAAGTTTATTTAACTCACAAGCAATATTTTTCGCTGCAATAAAGATATTATTAGCAATGTTTTTCATTCCTTTAGGGCCATGATACACTGCATACATTCCAGCCATAGTGGCCAATAAAGCTTGAGCAGTACAAATATTAGATGTTGCTCTTTCGCGTTTAATATGCTGTTCGCGAGTTTGCAATGCCATACGCAATGCTCTGTTACCATGTTTGTCTATGGAGATCCCAATTATACGACCTGGCATATTTCGTTGATATTTTTCAGCAGTAGCAAGATATGCCGCATGAGGACCACCATAACCCATTGGAATTCCGAATCTTTGAGTAGAACCAACAGCAATATCTGCACCCCAATTTGCAGGGGTTTCAAGCAAAGCTAAAGACATTATATCCACAACTGCGGTAACAAGAATATCTTTTTGATGAGCTTTTTCAGTAAATGCTGAATAATTATTAATTTTCCCACTTGCTGAAGGATATTGAACAACTGCTCCAAAATCTTTATCAGTAAACTCATATTCGCTAAACTTTCCAGTAACGACCTCAACACCAATAGGTTCTGCCCTTAAACGAATAACATCAAGCGTTTGCGGAAAGATATCCTCGTCAACAAACAATCTATTTTTACCATCTTTAACCGCCTGCCTCGAACGTGCATCAAACATCATACTCATAGCTTCGGCAGCAGCCGACCCCTCGTCTAACAGCGAAGAGTTAGCTATTTCCATTCCCGTTAATTCAGTTATAACTGTCTGGAAATTTAATAATGCTTCGAGTCGTCCTTGACTAATTTCTGCTTGGTATGGTGTGTATGAAGTGTACCAACCTGGGTTTTCAAAGACATTACGCAAAATTACCGATGGAACAGCCGTTCCATAATACCCCATTCCGATAAAAGAACGGTAAATCTTATTTTTGGCAGCAATTGCCTTTACTCGACCAAGATAATCGTATTCCGAAAGAGCCTCAGTGATATTTAATGGTTTTTTTAGCCTAATAGCACTCGGAATAATTTGATTCATAAGCTCGTCAATTGAAGAAACTCCTAATTTATCAAGCATTACCGAATAGTCTTCCTTTCGCGGACCGATGTGACGTGATGAAAATTTCTGTTTTATCATTATCATTAAATTTTGATTAACTATTTATAAAAAGGTAAAATTACAAAAATGTTACTAATTTAAGAATGACTTTTGCAGTAATTTGATTTTTTTGCTAACAAAATTTTATCGCTAAGCATTTTTTCATATTTTTGACTAAAATTTAAAACAATGAAAAACACATTTCTATTTTTAGTTATAATTCTCGTATCCTCTGTTACAACAAATGCACAAATGCAATTAAACCTATTAAATGGTAATCAAATAAAATTAGAATCTTATGTCTTTCATAATCATGAAAATTACATGGATTATAGTTTTATAAATAAAAAGGGGAAAACAAAACAATCTTATGCAGACTTAAATAAGGTTTACTCTATAAGTTTAAATGGGAAAGACACTGTATTGTATCAACAAATTATAGAGGATGAATATACAGTTGACGAAATGTCAAGAATAGTTATGGCTCGACAATACTCTTTAAAAGAATATAAGCCTTGGTGGGCGTTTGCCTCTGGAATGCTAGTCGGTTGTGGCTCAATGTTTTTACCTTTAAACGGGACAACTAAACTACTAATCCCAATCATCTACACCACAGGAATGGCCTTTGTAAGACCAGCCAATTCGTATATTCGCAAAAACCATGAAACAGAAATGTACGACGACTTATTTGTTTATGGTTACAAATCAACTGGAAGAAAAAAAATATTTAAAAACACTACATTAGGTGTATTGGGAGGCATATTTGTTTCGGGAATTGTGTGGTCAACTTTATATTTTACAAGTGAGAATTAAAAACATATCTTAACAAACTTAGATAAATTCATGTTTCTTAGTCAAAATCCACATAAAAGATTAATTTTGCCATTTTAAAAGTAATAAAAGTTTAACCATATCGTTATAAAGTGATTTTATGGTATTAATATTGATAAATGAATTATAGACTACACATATTTTTAGGCTTAATTTTCGTCCTGTTATTTTCAGGAATACAGGCACAAGATAAAAAACTAAAAAAAGCTGATGAGATTTTTGAAGGTGGCGAGTATTATCGAGCCATTCAAGAATATACTACATTAATTAGGAAAGGTAAAATCGTAAATAAAAAAGAAAAAGATGCCTTATATTATAAAATCGGGCAATGTTACTTCAATATTAATGATTATAAAAAAGCAAGATCAAATTTCCGCAGAAGTGCTAAGAATAATGAGTTTAAAGTATTTTCAACAATAAAACTAGCAGAAATTGAAATTCAAGAAGGCAATTTTGAAAAAGCCGTAGAATACTACAACGAGGTACTTGGTTTAGCACCTAGTGATTCTACTGCACTAAAAGGACTTGAATCGGCTCAATTAGCCATACAGTGGATGGAAATGCCTACAAGATATAAAATAGAAAAAGTTAAGTATATTAATACTCGAAAAAATGATTTTAGCCCTACAGTTGATGAGAAAAATGGATATGACCATGTCTATTTCTCATCTACAAGAGATGAATCAAAAGGGAAAAGATCTAGTGGTATTACTGGAGAAAAATTTTCTGATATTTATGTAACTAAATTTGACCGCAAACAAGAATGGACAGACCCTGTTCCTTTAGATTCAATAAATACAGAGTTTGATGAAGGTACTCCTTGCATTTTTGATGACGGACGAAAATTCTATTATACATCATGTATTGCAGAAAAAGGAAAAAAGGTAGGTTGCCAAATTTACGAAGCTCAAAAAGTTGACGGAGAATGGATGAATCCTGTTAATCTTGCTCTCGTGCCAGATTCTGTGTCAATAGGACATCCCGCTGTGTCGCCAGACGGAAATACAATATACTTCTCGGCAAGAATGCAAGGTGGATTTGGCGGAGCAGATATCTGGTATGTCGAAAATGGTGACGAAGGCTGGACAAGACCTAAAAACATGGGACATATTATAAATTCGGCTTATGATGAACTATTCCCATACATGAGAAATGATTCAACTTTTTTCTACTCTTCAACAAAACACCCAACAATGGGTGGGCTTGATATTTTTATTGCAACCAAAAATCAAAAAGGAAGATGGGATTCGGAAAACTTAAAACCTCCTTTTAACAGTAATGGCAATGATTTTGGCATATATTACTACAAAAATGAAGATAAAGGTTATTTTACTTCCGACCGTAAAGGCTCAAAAGGTGAAGACATCTATTTCTTCGTAAAACCGCCATTAGAATTTGCACTCACTGGCATCACAACAGACCTTGATACAGAAAAAGTCCTAGATTCATGCGTAGTAATGCTTTTTGGTAGCGATGGCTCAATATTCCGAGACACAACTTCTCTTAGCGTAGATGAAGGAAAATTCAACTTCAAATTAAAACAAAAAACCGATTATGTTTTTGTAGTTACAAAAGATGGTTATTTTAATGGAAAATCTAGATTTACAACAGACTCTCTCGAATTTGACAAACTATTTGATTACGAAATAACACTCGAATCATTTAATAAAACTTTTGAAATCCCAAATATCGAATTTGAATTTGGTAAATGGGACTTAACAGAACCCTCCAAACTTGTACTTGACAGTATTATCAAGATAATGGTAAATAATCCATACTTAGTAATCGAATTATCTGCCCATACCGATATGGTTGGTACAGATGAAGCTAATATTGAGTTGTCGCAAAAACGTGCAAAATCGGTTACAAACTATGTTACTTCTAAAGGTATCCCTGGAGGAAGACTAGTTGCAAAAGGTTATGGAGAATCAAAACCTAAAGTAATTACTACTCCAGACCTCAGATACACTTTTTTACCACGAGGAACTGTCCTTTCCGAAGATTTTATAAATACACTCACACCTGAACAAAAAGAAGCTGCGAACCAACAAAATAGACGTATCGAAATGAAAGTCATTTCAAATGATTATATGCCGAGTTTGGATTAAATTGGGAAAACGATTCGCTATTCATAGTTCACATTAATAACCTGAGTTGAATTTAGTTTTTGTTCGTTTATTTACTGACGTTTACATTGCCTCCAATTTACTGGCAGAAATAGGATTTGATTTTTTTGGCGGCAATGCAAAGTCAAAATTCCACAACAAATTTTAAATAATACTAAAACATTTTATCCGACAACAAATTTAAGGATAATCTTTAAATCTGGGTATTGCTGATTTGCGAATAAATTAGGAGTTCTGAACTTCACAATTTACAGTATTGACAAACAATAGACTTTTATTCCTTCATAACTTTCAAAGACCTACTTCCCTTATCTGCTTGCAAATTAACAATATAAAGACCATTTGTAAAGTGTGATATATCAATTACTTCGGTTTGGTTAAGATTATTTCTTTCAAAAA
>JAQVOR010000015.1:0-1260 GCA_028702535.1 Bacteroidales bacterium | reverse complement strand
TTTTATTCCTTCATAACTTTCAAAGACCTACTTCCCTTATCTGCTTGCAAATTAACAATATAAAGACCATTTGTAAAGTGTGATATATCAATTACTTCGGTTTGGTTAAGATTATTTCTTTCAAAAACTATTTTGCCTATTATATCAGTAATTTTTATCATTTGAATATTTTCTTCTGAGAAATCAAAATTTAAAAGTCCGTTTGTAGGATTTGGATATATTGCAATTGCTTGATTTGTAAAATCACTTACAGATAATGCAAGACATTCATCTTCATTATTAACAAAAGATGCAATTTCATCTTTTGTCCAATCAGATAAATAGCTTGCTGTTTTATCATCTACATATATGCAAATTAAATTAGGATTGCTCTCAGCATTAAAATTATAAAAATTTGCATTATTACCATTCCTTACATCCAAACTTACAAATTGATTAGAATAACAAGATAAAGAGGCTAAAGCCGTATTTGCCGCTACATTTAGGCTTGTAAGTTGATTATAGGAACAATCTAGAGAACCTAAACTTGTATTTTCGGTTAAATCTAAACTTGTAAGTTGATTATTATCGCAATGCAAATAAGTTAAAGCTGTATTTGCAGAGACATCTATACTTGAAAGTTGATTACCACAACAACTGAAATCATCCAAATCTGTATTTGCAGACACATCCAAACTTGAAAGTTGATTCCAATTACAGTACAACCAAGTCAAAGCTGCAAAAGTTTTTTTAAGATGTGTTTTGAAAATTCTATGTAACAATAAGAGCAACACCCGGATTGCAACCGAGTGAACGGTTTTTCGGTTTGAAGTTTCACAGTTCATCCGGTCGATTGTTCATAAATTTTGAAGTAAGAATAACTGAACACTTCGACACTTCGGCGTTGCTCAGTGCTGGCAAGCTCTGTGCATCGCATTAGAACAGTAGAACGCTTCGACTTCGCTCAACGCATCGCATTTGAACACTTCGACACTTCGGCGTTGCTCAGTGCTGGCAAGCTCTGTGCATCGCATTAGAAATAAGAACAGTAATAAATGCAACACTCGTATTACAAATAAATCCGAGTGAACAGGGTAGTTCGTAAACTATTTTCTTGTCCGTTAGGACATAAATGTCAATAAAAAACGTTTACTCTAATACGTTTTTTTTCCCGTAGGGAATAAACATTTGGAATTAAAATAACAGTTTACTATAAACGAAAACTAATTTGGTTTGTTTTAAATTTAAAATCGAGCAACACCCGGATTGCAACCGAGTGAA
>JAQVOR010000014.1 GCA_028702535.1 Bacteroidales bacterium | reverse complement strand
ACATTGTTACACTAATTGGCTTAAGATTTAAGGAGTTCGATTTTGGTATAGCAGCCGATTTTGCAACTTCAGATATTGCTGCGTATCAGCATGGCTCTTTTGAGTTGATGCTAACTTATAGAATTCCTGTAAAACCAAGAATTAAAGGGACAAGTAAATACTAAGGGATTGTAAAACAACGGCGAAGCCCTCACGACCAAAGGAAGTAATAAACTAAGGGTTTGTCAAATAATAAAGTATGCAGAATTGACTGAGCTATTTTGTTGTTTTTCGAGACGCAAAATTTAACTAATAGCTTGCTCACTTCGACACTTCGGCGTTGCTCACTTCGGCAGGCTCAGTGCATCGCAGTGCTGGCAAGCTTAGTTCGACACTTCGGCGTTGCTCAGTGCTGGCAAGCTTAGTTCGACAGGTTTACTGCATCGTACTGCATCGTACTTTGGTAGGTTCAGTTCGTAAACTCAGAACGCCTGATTTATTCGTAAATCGGCGATCCCCAGATTTAAAGATTAGCCTTAAATTTGTGGTGAAATTTTGACTTTACATTGCCGACAAAAAAATCAAATCTTATTTCTGCTAATAAATTCGAGGCAATGTAAATGTCAGTTAATAAACAGACAAAAAGTAAATAATTTATTAATTTTAAAACTATCTATTACAAAACTTTTCCTTCTTTCACTTGCTTTAGCATCATTTTTTAAAAGTGTCAAATTCCAATGTATATTATTAATTTGATTCAAACTCTAAATTGTTACAATTAAAAATATAATTTCAGAATTTCATCACTCAATCTCAACCAACTCCTGAATATATATTGTACCTGTTGTAACACGTCCTTCGATTGGGATTTCATAAATTACTTCTTGCGAATTTATATAAGTTTGCTCTTTGTAAATCAAACCAACATTATAAGCATAGACTTCATAAGCTCGATTAAGATGTATAAGCGATTTGGAGGAATCGTGCATTACAGTAAGACAAGAATCAAAGCTAAAATTCTCATGCAAAAAAGAAGTATTATATGATGATATCCAATAATCTTGTTTTGTGAGGTCATTATATAAATTTCCATTCCAAGTATAATTTTGTTTTACTGGAAATCTAATTTTTACAAATCGCTGGTTTTCTTCTGTTTTTTCGGCAGTGAGAGAGGTAGTTTTTGATGTCCAAACACTATGAATAATCCATTTTTCGTTTTCAAATTCGCGATAATAACGTTCAATTCGATAAGCAGTATCGTTTTCATTATCAATTAAAGGGATATCAACAATTTCTCTGATAAAATAAACACTTGTATCAAATACATTTGAAGGTTTGTCAATATTTATTTCGGTGACTTTATATATCATGCTCTCTCCAGTTTTGAGCGGAAAGTAATTATATCCAAAAAACACATCATTAGGCTCGGGATTTTCATCGGTACATGCCGTGAAAAGTGCAAGTGCAATTATGAAGCTTACTACTATTAATAAATATTTATTCATTTAACAAAATTACGAAATTTTAGCAATAATACCTCCAGCAACAACATCATTTCCTTCGTATATTACAGTAGATTGCCCTGGTGTTATTGCAGATACAGGATTTTTGAATTGAATATGGATTTTATCATCATTCTGGTTAATTATGCAGCTTTCACCATGATTATTATATCTAATTTTACAAACCGCCTCCATATTTTCTGGTATTTGTGCATATTTCATTAAATTTATGTTTGTAATAATTAATTCGTCACTGAATAATTCATCACGAGTTCCTAAAGTAATAATATTATTATCAGCATCAATTTTTAAAACATAAACAGGGTATCCCATTGCGATTTCAAGTCCTTTACGTTGTCCGATGGTATAAAAGGGATATCCTCTATGTTTTCCAATTATGTTACCAGAAGTGTTAACAAAATCTCCTTGTCCAATTTTTTTGTCGATGTCAGGAATCCTTTCCCTCAAAAAGCGGCGATAATCATCATCAGGGATAAAGCATATTTCTTGACTTTCGCGTTTTGAGGCAAGTTTTTCATAATTATTTTTACGAGCAATTTCGCGGACTTCGGTTTTGGTAAGCAATCCAAGCGGGAATATTGTTCGTGAAAGATTTTCTTGCGTCAATGTCCACAAAAAATATGTTTGGTCTTTGGTTTTATCAACACCTTGTCGCAAAAAATATCTACCATTTTCGAAAACTACCTGTGCATAATGACCAGTTGCAAGATATTTACAATTAAGTTTATCGGCTTCTTCGATCATTTTGCCCCATTTTATTGTTTTATTACAAACCACACAGGGATTTGGAGTAAGTCCAGATAAATATTCGTTTATAAAATTATTGATAACAGTTTTTTCAAAAACATCTCTAACATCAATTATCTGGTGATTAAACCCAAGACTTTCAGCAAGTTTTTTTGCTTCAAACAAGGAATCGGCATTGCAGCAGCCAGATTCTTTCTCCATGCAAGCATTTGATATTGAGTCGTAAGAGCGAAAAGTCATCCCTTCGATATTGCAATCTTGTTCTTTAAGCAACAAAGCGGCAACCGAGCTATCGGTACCACCACTCATTGCGAGCAGTACTTTATCTTTTTTTTGATTTGTCATTTACAGGCTCATAATTTTATTCTATCAATTGCCATAAGGATTGTTTATTCTTGATGGTTTAAAAAACTCAAAAGGATTATCAAGATAATCTTCGGGTTGTTTAAACAAATGTTGATTTTCTTTTGCCCACTCTTCTTTCTTACGCCATTCGTCCATTAATTCATCGTAATTATCGGGTTGCCCCATTACATAATTTACAGTATCTATTCCTTTATCATCGGTAAAAACTAACCATTTACCAGTTCTGCGTCCTTCTACAAACATTCCTTGCTCTTCAATAACACCTTCGGGCGTATAAAGTTTCCATAATCCTTCTTTAAGATTATTTTTGTATGGTCCTTCTTCTTGTTTTAATCCTGATTGGAAGAATTTTTCGTAGTATCCATGTTTTTTTCCGTCCTTATAATGACAATGAAGTACTTTGCGATTGGTGCTAGGATAATACATCATTACTTCTCCGCTTGCCTGTCCACTATTGTTATAATTTATTACTGACGCTAATGTTCCATCTTCGAAATATATTTTCCATTCGCCAATTCGGTCTTTTTTATCATTATATTGACCTTTTGCAGCATCTTTACCAGTTTTCCAGTAAATTTCGGTAGTAGCATAGCCTTTATCATCATAATTCATTACCGATTTTATTTTCCCGTTTGAATGATAAAACATAAAAGTACCAGTTGGTTGATCATCAATAAAAAAACCTTTATACTTGATTTTACCACTATCGTAATACTTAATCCACTTACCTTGTTTGTTTTTATTAATATCAATATAATTAATAAGAGTGTCGTTTTGCATTGTTCCAACATTCTGAGCAATTACATTAGAGTTTAATCCAAACATTGCAATAAAAATAAAAGCAATCTTAAAGAAAAAAGTAATTGGCTTACGAGAGATTTGTATTTGTTTCATAAAAATAGTAATTATTACAATTTAATAAGTTTAAAAGTATTTATATTATTGTTTTGTTTCACTTTAACAAAATATATGCCTTTAGCTAAATCTTGAACATTAAAAGTACATTTTTTTTCACAATCACAAAGTTTATTAATTAACTGACCTTGTGATGAATAGATAAATGCGTCAAATTTTGAGTTTGAATTTAGCTCAATATTAATAAAGTTTTCAAAAACTCGTGGATAGACTTCGACTGAATTATTTATTTGTGGAGTTTCAATATCAGCAGAATATCTAAACGGATTTACGTATCCATTACGCAAGTTATTACTTTTATATGTTCCATAACAATAATCAGGATTATAAATAATATCATCCATCTCGAATACATTAATATGGACAGAATCTGTTTCTTGAAAATCTAAATCGTAACTTAACACAACCAAATCTAGTTTTTGATTATTATTTACATCTCCAAGATTTACTCCGTTCATAAACGTAAATCCTTGCACCTCAATTGGGAAGCCTGGCATTTCGGTAAAATTAGAAAGATCGATATTTGCAGAATATGCATGAATATACCCAAAACCATTTACATCTTTCGAATTTGAGCCAGTGAAAACATACAATTTATCAAAATCTACAGAATACATTGCAGTAATAAAACCTTCTAAGCCGTCTGTTCTTTCGTAAGGAAATCCGTTGATATAATTCCCTTGTGGGTCAAAAGCATGGATTGTTGGAAAATTATCGGTTCCATTTGCTCCTGGTTGTCCAAAAAGATAAAAATCGAAAGTTTCGTTTAACCCAATAGCTGTTGGAGGGGAATATGTCCACGAATTACCAACTGTTGGTACAGACCAATTAATACCTGAATTTAAACCATCGAATAAAACATCATAAAATTCAGGCAAATTTCCATGACTTGAACCAATAATTTCAGTTTTTGACAAATCATCACAAATAAGGGGGGACTGATACGAAAAACTTGTATTTTCATTTTCAATTGGAAACCCGTCTAAAATATTACCATCAGTATCAAACGCAAAAATAGATTTTGTAGAACACATAACAATAAGATTTTGTACTAAAGCATTAATCCCTGTTTCGTTTCTCAACTTATAATTATATGCAATCGATGGTGTAACGGCAGGATAAGCATCAAGTTCGACCGGCCAATTTCCGTCAAAACTAGTACCATCATTTTTTAAAACATGTAATCTTCCTAGAGATGAACGCTCGGCAACTAAAATCTCAAGGTTTTTATCATTATCAATATCTGCAAGAGCAGCCGAACAGACTAACCAATTTCCATTTATCGAAACCGGCCATCCGTCAAGACTAGCTCCATTTTCATCAAAGACATGAATACGAGCGTTTGAGCCTGATCCACCAGTAATTTGCACTACCTCAACAGAGCCGTTATTATTAATATCAGCAACGGCAGGTGGATAAATAGCCGTACCCAGTAAATCTGCCTCCCATAATTTTACTCCTAAACCATTATAAACATACAACTTATTATCTGCAGCAAATATTATTTCATCGGCACCATCACTATTCATATCCTCTAAGCAAACGCCTCGCATATTTTTAAAACTAGGATTACTTTGAAAAGCTTTAGGCCATCCTATTAGTTGATTTGCTTTGTGCGATTTTATCAGATTTTTGCTAAAATGAGTGTGGATAGTAATTTTTAAATTATTATCTGCATCAATATGTGCAGTTGAGTATTGTGCCAATATCTTTAGCGAAAAGCACAAAACCAGTATAAGTAAAAAGTAAAATTTTGTTTTCATCACTTAATAAGTATTATTTTGAGGCAAATTTATTAAAAAAAAACAATACTTCGTTTTTTTCATAAAATTATAGTTTTAACTTTGCATGAAACAAAAAAAATAACAAAAAATGATAAACGATAAGTTATTAAATCCAAAGAGTGTTGTTGTTGTTGGAGGTTCTGACGATATTACAAAACCCGGAGGGAAAGTTCTTAAAAATTTGATTGATGGACATTTTGCAGGTAATCTTTATGTAGTAAACCCAAAACTTGACGAAGTTCAGGGAATAAAATCTTATCGTAGTGTAGAAGAATTGCCACAAGTAGATTGTGCAATATTGGCTATTGCAGCAAAATACTGTGTACAAAGTGTCGAAGTGCTAACTAGCGAAAAAGAAACCCGTGGTTTTATAATTTTATCAGCAGGTTTTAGCGAAGAAAATGAAGAAGGTGCAAAATTAGAAGATAAGATTGTTGAAACAATAAATAATGTTGGTGGCAGTTTAATTGGTCCAAATTGTGTTGGCTTATTAAATCAAACTTACAACGGAATTTTTACAACTCCTATTCCTGAGCTTGATGCTCAAGGTGTAGATTTTATTTCTGGCTCTGGTGCTACAGCAGTATTTATAATCGAATCGGCAGTTCCAAAAGGATTACGATTCTCTTCGGTATATTCGGTTGGAAATTCTGCCCAAATTGGTGTTGAAGAAATACTAAAACATTTAGACGAAACATACAAGCACGGCAAAAGTGCTCCTGTAAAAATGCTATATATTGAAAATATCGACAAACCTAAAATGCTATATAAACACGCCTCATCGCTTATTAGAAAAGGAGCTAGAATTGCTGCAATAAAAGCAGGTGGTTCAGAAGCAGGTAGCCGTGCAGCCTCATCGCATACTGGTGCTTTGGCAAGTAGCGACGTGGCAGTTAATGCATTGTTTAGAAAAGCGGGCATTGTTCGATGTAGTGGTCGAGATGAGCTTGCAACAGTAGCTTCAATATTTATGCACCCAATCGCAGAAGGTAAAAATGTAGCTATTATCACTCATGCTGGAGGACCAGCAGTTATGCTTACAGATGCCTTGAGCGATGGCGGATTAAATATCCCACATATCGAAGGAGCAAAAGCTGACGCTTTACTCGAAAAATTATATCCAGGTAGCTCGGTTTCAAATCCTATCGACTTTTTGGCAACTGGAACTGCCGAACAATTAGGAGATATTATTGATGCTTGCGAAAACGATTTTGACGAAATAGATGCAATGGCTGTTATTTTTGGTAGCCCAGGACTTACTTCAGTTTATGATGTTTACGACTTGTTGGACGAAAAAATGAAAACTTGCAAAAAACCAATTTATCCAATTTTACCTTCAGTCATAAATGTAAAAGATGAAATTGAACATTTTATTGCGAAAGGTCGGATTAACTTTCCTGATGAAGTAAGTTTTGGAAACGCCTTATGTAAAGTTGTCAATACTCCTGAACCACAAACTGATAATATAGTTTTACCTAAAATTGACAAAAACAAAATTAGACAGGTAATTGACAAGGCTAAAAATGGCTATCTAAGCCCTGATGAAGTTTTTGCTTTGCTTGATGCTGCACGAATTGACAGAGCTTATGAGCGTGTTGTCGATAATGTTGAAGATGCAATTGAGTTTGCAGGTGAATTTGGATTTCCGCTAGTAATGAAAGTTGTTGGTCCTGTTCATAAATCAGATGTTGGTGGTGTAGTTTTAAATGTAAAAGATGAAGAAACCATCAGACGTGAGTTTGTTAGACTTATGGCTATCAAAGATACTTATGCAGTTTTGATGGGCGAAATGCTTAGTGGTACCGAAGTATTTATTGGAGCTAAACGCGAAGATAAATTTGGACACATGGTGCTTGCTGGTCTTGGTGGAATTTTCATTGAAGTTTTCCACGATGTAAACACGTCAATCTCACCAGTATCAGAAAATGAAGCTGAATATATGATTAAAAATCTTAAATCCTATAAAATCATAGAAGGTATTCGTGGTCAAGAGGGTGTTAATCAAGATGTTATGCAAAAACAAATTAGGAAAATTTCGGCTTTAGTTGAGGCCGCACCAGAGATTTTTGAAATGGACTTAAACCCTCTTCTTGGAAACTCAAAGTACGTAAAAGCAGTTGATGCACGAATACGAATTGAGAAATAAAATGAAGAAACTCAAAGATTTTACATCACACGAAAAACTTCTGATAGCAATGCTTATATTATCCATAGTGCTAGTTGTCTTTTCGTGGGACAGAATAAGCGAAAAAGCTGGGAAAGTTTTTAAATTATATACTAATCAAGAAATTGAAGAAACCCGATAATTAACAATCTCATATTATGAAAAAAAATGATTTTATATTTATATTAATAGTTGTTTTATGCTTATTACCATTTTTTGTAATACCTCAAGTTTATGAGTTTTATACTACGTTTAACAAAGAACATGGTATGATAATGAGTTTTGTCAAATTTGCCATCCTTGCAACTCTGGGTGAATCAATAGGATTGCGAATAAAAGCAGGAGTTTATAATCAAAAAGGGTTTGGAATAATTCCGCGTGCTATTGTTTGGGGTTTTCTTGGTCTAAGTATTAAAATGGCGTTTATTATTTTTGCAGTAGGAACTCCTGCTTTTCTAACTTATATGGGAATGGCAGATGCCGTTCAAGTGTTTAAAGGCGATCTTAGTTGGGCAAAAATATTTGTAGCTTTTTGTGTTAGCGCATCAATGAACATTATTTTTGCTCCAATATTTATGACTTTTCATAAAATAACGGATACCCATATTTTAAATAATGGCGGAACACTATCAGGTCTTTTTAAACCCATTAAGTTTAAAGAAATTTTTCCATCGCTGAACTGGTCGGTACAATGGAGCTTTGTCTTTAAAAAGACCATTCCGTTTTTTTGGATACCAGCACATACAATTACTTTTTGTTTACCCGAAGAGTGGCAGATTTTATTTGCTGCATTATTAGGCGTTGCACTTGGAGTTTTATTGTCAATTGCTGCAATTATGGGACAAAAAAAATAGCAAAAACAGACATCAAAAAAGCAACTATTGGGGCGATAGTTAAGTCATTAATATAATGTGAGGAATAAAAAAAATGAGTAAGATTAAAGATAACATAATAAGTTTCAAAAACAAATTACCCGAAGCTGTAAAACTAGTAGCAGTTTCTAAAACTCATACAGCAGAGATGATTAAAGAAGCTTATTCTACTGGGCAAAGGATTTTTGGTGAAAATAAAGTTCAAGAAATGATTGCCAAACACGATGAACTCAAAGATTTTGATATTAGTTGGCATCTAATTGGACACTTGCAAAGGAATAAAGTAAAATATATTGCAGAGTTTGTTGATTTAATTCATAGTGTTGATAGCCTTAAACTATTAAAAGAAATAAATAAACAAGCAATCAATAACTCAAGAACGATTAATTGTCTTTTGCAATTTCACATAGCAAGTGAGGACACAAAATTTGGATTAAATTTTGAAGAGGCGGCTGACATACTACAATCTGAAGAATATAAAAAATTGACTAATGTGAAAATTGTTGGAGTGATGGGCATGGCAAGTTTTACTGAAGATGAAGTACAAGTGCGTTCGGAATTTTCATCCTTACGTAACATATATAATAAACTGAAAAACGACTTTTTTAGTGGCTCAAACAATTTTAGAGAGATTAGCATGGGCATGAGTAACGATTGGGAGATTGCTATTGATACTGGCAGTACAATGATTCGAGTAGGAAGTATTATTTTTGGATATAGGAATTGTAATTTATAAATAAAAACGTATATTTGTTTTCTAATGTTAAGAAGGGTTATTACATTTTTTACACTGATTGGAGTTTTAGGAACTTTTTTACAAGCACAGAATTTACCAGTACATGAACAGTACATGTTTGATTTTATGCTTGTCAATCCTGCATTTGCTGGCATCTCCGAAATTACAAGTGTTAAAATAACCCATCGAGAACAATGGGTAGGGATGGACGATTCCCCAAGTACGTCTTTTCTGATGTTTAAACATCGTCTAAAAGGAAGAGCTGGAGGTATTGGAGGATATATTTACTCTGACAATAATGGTCCAAACTCATATAATGGATTTCAAATTTCCTGGTCGTGGCAAGCTTTAATTAGTGCAAAACGATATAATAAAATGATTCTTTCTTATGGAATGTCTTTTCGAGGCATGTTACATTCATTGGACGAAACAAAATTTGACAGAGATATGTACGACCCTCTAATTGATTATAACCGTAAAGTTACTTTTATCCCAAACGCTAATGCAGGATTAGTATTATCTTACAAGCAACATTTTTTAGGAGCATCATTTGAGAACTTACTCCCATGGTCTGATAGAATGTATAATATTTCTTATGAGCCTATCAATTATGTTATAATGAATATCCATACAGGTCATATACTTAAAATTAAGTCGAGATTTCAATTGCGTCCTTCGGCTCTTGTAAAAACGAATTTTCATGGACTAAACCAACTCGATCTCAATCTCAAATTTCATATTATGAGTGGTAAAGATGTAAGGTCGGTTTACATTCGATATTCAAACGAAATATGGCTGGGTCTATCGTATAATCAAACATTAGATTGGATGCAATCGGCACCACTATCTTTGTCTCCAGCTATTGGCTTGTCATACCATGCTTTCACATTTATGTATTTATATGATTTAGGCTTAACATCTTTACAATCGTGTCATTTTGGATCTCATCAAATTTCAATTGGAATAAGACTTTGGCATAATAAATATTATAATTGGGATAAACATTTAATCCCTTCATTTAACGACGATTTTTAATGAGACAATTTACCAGCATATTAATAATTCTATTTTGCTTGTTAATAAATAACAGCATCTATGCACAGGTAATGCGCGATTCTACAGATTGTAGCGATCAACTTATATTGGATTGGGTAAAAATCACTGGAGGTGTGTACACCGACATCGTAAATGATGTAACTACTGATAATGCCGGGAATATTTATGTCGTAGGAAGTTATAGCATTGAAATGGATTTCCAGTCAATATCCTTAATATCAAATGGATTTAAAGACTATTTCCTTGCCAAACTCGATTCTAACGGCAATCTTATTTGGATTATATCAAATGGAGGAAGCGAAGATGATGAAGCTACCGGAATTGCGTTAGATGATGTTGGGAATATTTACATAACTGGTAATTTTAGCGGTACTGTCGATTTTGGCTCAGATCAAGCTATCAGTAATGGGAATAAAGATATTTTCCTAATTAAATACAACAATAACGGCATATATCAATGGGGTAAGTTTATGGGTGGTTTTGATGATGATATAGCCGGAGATGTTTGCGTTGATTATCAAAATAATCCTGCTATCACAGGAACTTATGATTTTGCTATGTCAATAAATGGAACGTCATCTATAAGCAAAGGACTAAACGATTTTTTTATCGCCAAATACAATAGTAACGGCGACTTTCAGTGGATTACTGCCGAAGGTTCAACACAAAATGACAGCGGAGTAAAACTCACAAGTGATAATTTAGGCAATTTTTATGTGACGGGCGATTTCTCAGGAATTTTAAATTTCGGTCCTGTTACCCTCACAGCTGAAGGTTTTCAAGATGTTTTTTTGGCAAAATACACAAGCAATGGCTCTTTTGATTGGGCGCTAAAACTTGGCACAAGTGGAGATGATGATATTGCCGGAGATGTTGTCTGCGACTTTAACAATAAAGTTTATGTGCTTTATAAATCTGATCAAATAGTTGATAATGCACAAGTTTCGGTTTATAATTCAGGCGGTTTTTTAAATGCAAGTTTCGGATTTGGAGGAAATGGTTCTGTTAATCCTAAAGGAATTGCTGTTGATAATTCTAACAATATTTATATTTCGGGTATATATTCTAGCCCGACAGATTTTGGAGATGGGGTTGTAGTAAATGTGGGCGACACTGATTATTTTGTGACAAAATATAAAAGCAACGGCAATTTTGATTTTAAAGGTACTGCCGGTAGCCTTTTTGCCGATGGTGCAATGGCAATTTGTCTTGATAACAATAATAATATTATTGTCGGCGGTTTTTGTAATAACAATATTTATTTTGACGGAACTCCCTATTCTGCACAATCAAAAGATGATGCTTTAATTGTTAAGTATAATTCTTATTTTAGCTTTAGTCAAATAATAACTAGTAGTATTAATTGCAATCCAAATAACTTATGTATAGACATTGAAGTATCGGGTGGAACTGCTCCTTTCAATTATTATTTAAATAATATGCCTTCAAGTTCAAATGTATGTGGACTCTCTGTTGGTAATCATCAAATTATTGTAACTGATGCTAACGATTGCTATATCGAAACTACAATAAGTTTATCGGCACCAACTGCCACTCCTATAAATATACCTTCGACAATTACAGCATGTTTTCATGATACAATAGTTTTAGACGCAACTAGTAATTATGTTGATTACCTCTGGTCAACTCCAGATGCCGAATCAACGCAAACCATAGAGGTTTACGATGGTGGAAATTATACAGTAAGTGTTACAGATGCGAACTCATGTACTACATCTGCGACAGTTTTTGTGAATGAATTACCTGATAAAAATTTGTTTGTTGTACACGAATTGTTTTTATGCCCACGCGAATCAATTTCTGTTCAAGTTGCTGGGTATAGCAATTATTTATGGTTTGACGGCTCAAACTCAGCATCATATAGCTTTACCGAAGGTGGTGAATATTGGTTACAAGCTTATGACGGTTCTTGCTGGTATTATGACACATTAACGATTATACTTTACCCACAACCTAATGTCAATATTGGTAGTGATATAAATATTTGTGCTGGCGATAATATTGAGATAGATGCAGGATCAGGTTTCGTTTCTTATTTATGGCAAGATAATTCTACCAACGAAACTTATTGGGCATCAGAAACTGGACCAGTTTCGGTTGTTGTTACAGATAATAATGGCTGCACAACATCTGATGCCATTACCGTTACATCTATTCCAGTTGAGGACATTAACTTAGGAAAAGATACAACAGTATGTACTAACGAGCCATATATTTTGGATCCTAATGATACATCACCCAACAACACTTACTTGTGGAATACAGGAGAAACAAGTAATACTTTGTCTGTATCTAACACCAATCAATACTGGATACAAGTAACTAATTTTGCTGGTTGTATTTCCTCCGACACAATTACAGTAACAATATTTCCACAACCTATTTTAGAACTTGGTGAAGATATTTCATTTTGTGAAGGAGATTCAGATACAATAAAACTTACAGAAATATATCATTCTTACGAATGGAGTACTGGAGCAACCGATAATTATTTGTTTGTGGACTCATCTGGAATATATTATCTTACCGTAACAGATATAAATGGCTGTTCTGATAAGGACTTTATTTATGTTACAGAAAATATTATTCAGCCGCCTTTTTTAGGATTTGATACTACTTTATGCGAAGGAGATGTATATATTTTGGAACCAGAAGGACTGTACTATTCATATAAATGGAATAACGGTAGCACAATAGCTTATCAAACAGTAACTATTCCAGGTTTTTTTAGTCTTACCGTAAGTGATGCTATAGGCTGCACAGCGTCATCAAGTATAAACATAGATTTTGCTGATGTTCCAGTAATTTTAAACGCAATATCAGGTGGAGGCGAAATAGTGATTGACGTAACAGGTGGCACACAACCTTATTTGTATTCACATGATGGAGACACATGGCAGACTTCAAATATATTCGACCAATTACCAAGTGATTATTATTCAATTGCGGTAATGGATAAAAATTACTGCATGGATACTATTGATACATATCTTGATGCAACGATTAAAATTCCAGCTTTCTTTACGCCTAATGGAGATGGATATAACGATTATTGGGTAATTTTTGGTTTGTATCAATTCCCCGAAGCCATTGTACAAATTTTTGATAGATATGGTAAAAAAATATATGAGTTTACCAATAATGTCATCGGCTGGGATGGAACGTATGTAGGACTACCCGTGCCAAGTGATACCTATTGGTACTCAATTATTCTCGAAAAAGGTCGAGAACCACTTACTGGACATGTTACTATTAAGCGGTAAGATTGGGTTTAGTCCCCTCCACAAACAAATGATAATAAAAGCACAAAACTCTGTTCTTACTTCTGATGAGATGCACAGAGCGAAGCGATGCATTGCGATGCACTGAGTTTATCGAAGTAAGCCTGCCGAAATGTTCTAATTTCAAAATTTTTGAATATTCGAATAGATGAACTGCACACTAAATAACAGATGTCTCCCTGCGACCGAAATCTGTTATTCTTCGAGTGTAATTTAAATAAATTGCCAGTATTTTTTAACTACCTTTTTTACAAATGCACAGCCTCATTGTGAGCATCAGCAGCGGCTTCCATAATTGCTTCTGACAAACTTGGGTGAGGATGAATTGTTTTAATTAAGTCTTTAGCTTTTCCATTAAGTTTTTTGAGTACTACCATTTCGGCAATCATCTCTGTTACATTATCGCCAATAAAATGAGCACCAAGTAATTCGTCAGAATTCTCATCAAAAATAAGTTTTATAAAGCCATCTTTACTACCCGAAGCTGCAGCTTTTCCTGAAGCTATAAATGGGAATTTTCCAATTTTGTAAGGGATTTCTTTTTCTTTTGCCTCTTGTTCGGTAATTCCAACAGATGCAATTTCAGGCACACAATAAACACAAGATGGGATGTTTGAATAATCGATAGTAGGCGGATTCATGCCAACAATATGCTCAATACAAGTAATTGCCTCTGCAGATGCAACATGAGCAAGAGCAGGACTATTTATAATGTCTCCGATAGCATAAATACCGTCAATATTAGTTTTGTAATACTCATCAACCTTTATTTTACCTTTTTCGAGCTCAATATTTAGTTCTTCGAGACCTATATTTTCGAGATTTGGAATAACTCCTACTGCGGACAGAACTATTTCGGTTGTGATACTACTTTCACCCTTTTTATTTAAATAACTTACAATACAATCATCTCCATATACATCAACATTTTGCACTCTTGTATCAGTCATAATTTTAATACCAGCTTTTTTTAGTGAGCGAGCAAGTTGTTTTGACACTTCTTCATCCTCAAGCGGCACAATATTAGGAAGGAACTCAATAATGGTAACCTCTGTTCCCATGCTTGCATAGAAAAAAGCGAGCTCGGTACCGATAGCACCCGAACCAATAACCGCCATGCTTTTGGGGAGGTTTTCTAAAGTAAGAGCCTCTCTATATCCGATTATTCTCTTGCCGTCTTGCTTTACTCCTGGCAATTCTTTTGACCTTGCACCTGTAGCAAGAATTATGTGTTTTGCACTTACGATTGTTTCATTATTATCAGCATCTATTACCGACAGTTGATTTTTACTAATCAGTTTCCCAAAACCTCGAACTATACTAATTTTGTTTTTCTTAAAAAGGAATTCGATGCCTTTACTCATATTTGATGCAACCAAGCGACTACGGTCTATCACGGCTTTAAAATCGGGACTAATATCACCGTTTATAGCTATCCCATAAGTATCAGCATGTTTAATATAATTAAAGACCTGTGCACTTTTTAGTAATGCTTTTGTAGGTATGCAGCCCCAATTTAAACATACGCCACCTAATTCGGCTTTTTCAACTACTGCAACGCTTAAACCAGTTTGTGCAGCTCGTATTGCGGCTACATATCCGCCTGGTCCACTTCCGAGTACAATTAAATCAAAATTCATATATATTGTATTTTTTTATTAATAATATTCATAAATAAACATTTATTTTCAAAATAAACAATTATTTATGTAATTTTGTTTATATTTACATACTAATTATGAACAAACTTAATAAAGAAAAAAATATAGACAATTAAACTTGAAAAATATGGAAAAATGTATTCTAGTTCCTTTCGATTTTAGTAATGAAGCAAATTTTGCTCTTGACCATGCTTTCGAGTTGGCAAGGATTGCGAAATTCCCTATTCATTTATTATATGTGGTTAGTAATGAGAAACAAATTGATGAATGGCAGTTTGAATTAAAAAAAGTTGCAGATGCCTTCTCTCAAAAGAACAGTTATCTCGTTAAGCCAGTTGTAAAAGCTGGCAATCTTTTTGAAACGATATATGATTATGGCATAGAAGCAAATGCGTATCTTGTGATAATGGGGACACATGGGCTTAAGACAATAAATAAAGCAATGAAAGTCATCAAAAAATTTGTTAAAATACCTTTTATTTTAGTACAAAGACCATTAATCTTTGGTGAGTATGATAAGATATGTGTGCCTATTTATGGGGATAAAAAAATGAGAGCAAAATTCTTGTGGGTCAAATATCTTAACAACTTGTTCGAGAGTACAGTTTATATTGTTTATCCTGAAACTTCCGATTCGGGCAAAAAAGCCGAAATAAACGCCAATATTATGTTTGCAACCTCAATTTTTGAGAAAGATGCCATAGACTTTGAGGTTGTAGGATTGCCCGAAGTAAACTTTGCTGATAATTTGTATGACTATATGGGGAAAATAGAACCCGATATTGTTTTATTTATGACTGATAAATATAAAAAGACGATATTAGACCTAAAAACTGCAAAGAGTATTTTACTTAGTAAAGAAATTCCAATTATGTGTGTTAATCCACGTACTGATATTGTGAAAATAGGAGGTTTTGGATAAGAGTTGGGGAGTGGGGAGTGAGCTAAAGTTGGGAGTGAGGAGTTAGCTAGAGTTAGGAGTGAGCTAGAGTTAGGAGTGGGGAGTTAGCTAGAGTGAGGAGTGCGGAGTGCGGAGTGCGGAGTGGGGAGTGCGGAGTGAGCTAGAGTTAGGAGTGGGGAGTTAGCTAGAGTTAGAAGTGGGGAGTGGGGAGTTGGGAGTGGGGAGTGAGGAGTGGGGAGTTAAGAGTGAAGAGTGAAGAACGCCGCATTGAGCTTGCCGAAGTGTGGGGAGTTGGGCTTTTCAAACAATTATACAACTATAAAAAAAATAAGGAATTATATTATTCGTCAATAGTTTTTCTCTCTATTTGCTTCTAATATAGAATGTATAACCTAGGGGTTTGTCTATTGTTAGATAATTAATTTTCATAAAACATTTTTTTTTAGTATTTTTGAACGGTTTGTTTTTGATTTATTAACTAAGAAAATAATAATAAATAATAATCTATTAAAACATTAATTAAGATGACAAATGTTAAAAGAGTTTATGCCTTTGGGAACAAGCAAGCTGAAGGTAACACATCAATGAAAAACTTATTGGGTGGAAAAGGTGCTAATCTTGCCGAAATGAATTTAATCGGTGTTCCAGTACCTCCTGGATTTACAATTACAACAGAAGTTTGTACCGAATATAATAAGTTAGGTAGAGACAAAGTTGTTGAATTACTAAATGATGAAGTTAAAAAAGCTGTGTTATTTCTTGAAGAAACGATGAATGCAAAATTTGGTGCTAAAGGAGATGATTTTCCTTTATTACTTTCAGTTCGTTCGGGTGCAAGAGTTTCTATGCCTGGCATGATGGATACCGTTTTGAATTTAGGTTTAAATGATGAGACCGTTAAATTAATTGCTAAAAAATCAGGTAACGATAAATTTGCTTATGATTCCTATCGTAGATTCATTCAAATGTACGGTGGCGTAGTAATGGGAGTCGAAGCAGAAGGAAATAACCATGATCCATTTGAGTTAGTTCTAGATGAAATAAAAGAAACTAAAGGCTATGAATTTGATACAGAATTGACAGTTGAAGACTTACAACAAGTGGTTACAAAATTTAAGATTGTTGTTCGCGAACAAACTGGACAAGATTTCCCAACCGATGCATGGGATCAACTTTGGGGTGGTGTATGTGCTGTATTTGATTCTTGGAATACAGAACGTGCTATGCTCTACAGAAGAATGGAGCAAATACCTGGTGAGTGGGGAACAGCTGTAAACGTTCAGGCTATGGTGTATGGTAACATGGGAGACAATTCTGCAACAGGAGTTGCATTTACTCGTGATGCCGCTACTGGTGAAAACATATTTAATGGTGAATATCTTATTAATGCACAAGGTGAAGACGTGGTATCAGGAGTTCGTACTCCTCAAGAAATAACTCTCGAAGGTTCAAAACGATGGGCAGAACGAGCAGGAGTTTCTGAAAACGAACGTGCTGCAAAATTCCCTTCTCTAGAAGAAGCTATGCCTAAAGCATATAAAGAGCTTTTTGAAGTACAAAAAAAGCTAGACACCCATTATTCTGATATGCAAGACCTTGAATTTACAATTCAAGATGGTAAATTATGGATGCTCCAAACCCGTAACGGTAAACGAACAGGTGCTGCAATGGTTAGAATAGCTATGGAAATGATAGAAGATGGCACAATAGATGAAAAAACTGCACTTTTACGCTGCAATCCTAATAGACTTGATGAGTTATTACATCCAGTATTTAGTGCCGAAGGTATTGCCGCTGCTAATATTCTATCAAAAGGATTGCCAGCTTCGCCAGGTGCAGCAACTGGTAAAATGGTTTTCTCCGCCGATAAAGCTGCGGAATTAGTAACTAAAGACCCAAAAGAGAGAATTATTCTTGTACGCCGCGAAACATCCCCCGAAGACTTAAAAGGTATGTATGTGGCTCAAGGTATTCTTACCGAAAGAGGTGGAATGACTTCTCATGCAGCAGTTGTTGCTCGTGGTATGGGTAAATGTTGTGTTTCAAGTGCTGCCGGAATCAGAGTTACACACAATTCACTAACAATTAAAGGCAAAAAATACCTTGAAGGAGATTGGATCTCACTTAACGGCACAACAGGCGAAGTTTACGAAGGTCAAGTACCTACAATTACTCCTTCTTTATCAGGATATTTTGGTAAACTTATGGATATTGCAGAAAAACACACTCGCATGAACGTAAGAACCAATGCTGATTCGCCTCACGATGCTAAAACAGCTTTCGAATTTGGTGCAACAGGTATTGGACTTTGCCGTACCGAGCACATGTTCTTTGAAGGTGACAGAATTATTACCGTTAGAGAGATGATTCTTGCTGATACAGAAGAAGGTCGTAAAAAAGCTCTTCAAAAATTATTACCAATGCAAAGAGCCGACTTTGAAGGTATCATCGAAGCAATGGACGGATATGGTGTAACAATTCGTTTGTTAGACCCACCACTTCATGAGTTTACTCCTAACGATGAGAAATCTCAAATGCAAATGGCTAAGGAACTAAACATTTCGTTGGATGAGGTAAAAGCTAAAGTAGATGCACTACACGAAACTAACCCAATGCTAGGACACCGTGGTTGCCGTCTTGGAAATACATATCCTGAAATTACAGAAATGCAAACTCGTGGAATTATCGAGGCAGCTTGTAACCTTAAAGCTAAAGGATTAAATCCAAAACCTGAAATCATGATACCGCTTATAGGTACAGTTGAAGAGTATGTAATGCAAGAAGGTATTATCCGTAACGTAGCTGAGCAAGTATTCGCAGAAAAAGGTATTAGAGTTGATTACCTTGTGGGAACAATGATTGAAATTCCTCGTGCGACACTAATTGCTGATCAAGTTGCTGAGCATGCTGAGTTTTTCTCATTTGGAACAAACGACTTAACTCAAATGACCTTTGGTTACAGTCGTGATGATGCAGACAAATTCTTACCTATTTATCTTGAAAAAGGTATATTAAAAGACGACCCATTCCAGAAAATTGATCAAGAAGGGGTTGGAGAATTAATTAGAATAGGTTGCGAAAGAGGACGTCAGACAAAGAAAGACCTTAAAATTGGTATTTGTGGCGAACATGGTGGAGAACCTACATCTGTTGAGTTCTGTAACTCAGTTGGGATGGATTATGTTTCATGTTCACCATTTAGAGTGCCAATAGCTCGTCTTGCAGCCGCTCAAGCAAACATTAAACAATCTTAATTTTAAACTCTATAAACAGACTTCGGGATAAACCGAAGTCTGTTTTTTATCAATAACAATTATGGAAATTACTGGAAAATTAATAAAAAAACTACCTCCGATAACTGGGGAGAGTAAAAATGGACCATGGAAAAAGCAAAACTTTGTAATAGAAACACAAACAGATTATCCTAAAAACATTTGCTTTACTACATGGGGTGACAAAGTCGATTTTAACTCATTTACTGAATCTGATACTGTTAAAGTATTTTTTGATATCGAAAGTAGAGAGTTTAATAATAATTGGTACACAGACCTAAAATGCTGGAAAGTTGAAATTGCTCAATCAGGCGGATTAATTCCTCCAACAGGAGATTTGCCACCGATGACCGAAGAAAATATTCCGTTTGAACTTGAAGATGATCCTGGAGACGATTTACCTTTTTAAACAATTCTAAGTTTGGCAATTAATTTTATCTAATATAATTATTCGATAAAATATAAAATCAATTGCGTCATAAATTTTAGGACTTCTGATATACCCTTATTTATCAGTTGCTTTCGCCCTTTTTGTTTATTTATTTACTGACGTTTACATTACCTCCAACTTATTAGCAGAAATAGGATTTAATTTTTTGTCGGCAATGTAAATTCGAAATTTATCACTGCACTCGGATTATAGCAACACTCGGATTGCAATCCGAGCGAACAGTGAGATTGCTGATTTGCGAATAGATTAAGAGTTCTGAACTTAAAAAAACATAAATTTACAATAAAAAAACCGCTGACTATCAGCGGTTTTTTATTTTAAGAAAGAAATTTCTTAGTTTCCCATAATAGCTTTAAGATCATCTTCGGTAGCGGGACGTCTTTCAAGAACCTCATAATCAAAAGTCAGTTTTTGACCTGCAAGAGGGTGGTTAAAATCAACAATTACCGATTCCTCTTTAATTTCCTTAATATTTGCAGGTATAGGTCCTTGCTCTGTTTGAGCCTGCAAAGCCATTCCAACCTCAAGTTTAAGGTCTTCGGGGAATTGAGTTTTAGGTACATCTTGAACAGCCTCTTGGTTTACCTCACCATAAGCATTTTCGGGTGCAATAACAACTTTACGTTTGTCTCCAGTTTTAGCTAATTTAACATCTGCCTCAAGGCCTGGTATAAGCATTCCAACATCTAAAATAAAAGCTAAAGGCTCGCGTCCTTCTGATGAATCGAATACAGACCCATCGTCTAACGAGCCAGTATAATCAATTTTTACATAATCTTTTCCTTTAATATCAATATCCATAAAATTTGTTTTTTGGAGTGAACTCCGAATTAAAATTAAATTTTCGCTACAAAGGTATAATTATAAAATAAAACAACAAAAGGAATATGAACAGGTAAATAAATACCTAAAATGTTGCTAAAGCAAATGGAATAGGGAAAAGTCGTTTATTAATAGATTAAACCACCATTGAATATTCAAAACACCATGTTATATTTGATTATTTCCGTTCGTTTGGATTTGTAATGATGACAATCAATTAATATTATTTTTTGTTATTGTTGTGATATACATTTAGGCCTTCAATAATTGGACTTTTACCTTTTTCAACGGGCAGGTATTCAGTATATATTTTTGACATTGCTTTAAATATTCCTTTTCTAGCTGGTTTGAAACGTTTTTCGATTTCTTTTATTATTTCTGCTGCTTGACTGCGTTTTGTTTTATCGTCCCATGGGCAGGTTTCTTTTTCAGATGGGAAGTTCATAATTTTGGCAAATTCGCTTATCTCTTTATTTGTTAATAGAATTAGTGGACGGATGAGTTCGATTTTCCCTTTGAATATTTTTAGACTTGCAGGCATAGAGCTGATACAGTTGTGATAGCACATATTTATTATTAGCGTTTCGATTGCATCGTCAAGATGATGTCCCAAAGCAATTTTATTACAATTGTATTTTCCGCTTAGCTCGAAAAGACGCTTACGACGATGCCAAGAACAAACAAAACAATGAGACTTGCTAGAATCTATTTCAAAATCTATATTTATTTTATCTATTATAAATCTGATGTTGTGTTTGTCGCAAAAATCCTTTATGTAATAAGTATCAATAGAGTAGGGGGCATTTTCAACATCAATATGAACGGCAATGATTGTAAAGTTCTCGTGGCGATATTGTAGTCGCATTGCTAAGCCGTACAGCAGACTCATGGAGTCTTTTCCACCCGAAACGCCAACCATTATTGCATCTCCTCCCTGAATCAAATCATAATCTTTAATTGCCTTCGATAGTTTTGAATAGAATTGGGTTGTGTCCCGCTTTTCTGATTTGTTTTCGGTTTTCGTCATTATTCTATTCCAATTTTCATTTAAAATATTTGGCGAAATTATAAAAAAATAGGAGCTTTTTAGTGCTATAGATATATTAATTTGAACAATATTGGGAAATTTAATGGCGAAATCTGGTGTTTATGTTCCCTCGATTCTAATAAAACTGACAGTTATGTAAATTCCGAAACTATAGATAACGATTTTGGTATTGCAGCTAAAGGAACTTCGTTAATTCTGCATAATTTATTATTTGACAAACCTTTAATAAAATAGAACATGCTATTTTTGAGGTTAAAGATTGCGTATGCGTTGATTATTGTGTTTGCTTTGGATTATTATTATTGTAATTTCTTTTCAACATAAGATAACCAAAAATTTCTTTTAAATTTATTTCGGGCGTTTTGATATCAAATTATTACTGAAACCTTACGCCTTGCTAATAACTTTCACTATTAGGTAAAGTATGAGAATTCTTATAAAGTAAAATAGCACTGATGACAAAATACCAATCAAAATCATCAAAGATATGCTATCCTCTACTAAGCCTAATAGTGGATTCAACACACCAACAAAATATACAATAAAATAAATTGTAGAAGGCAATGATATTCCTTCTTGCATATAAGAGACTATTGACTTGATTTTAAATGGATTGAAATCTTTTAAAGTCTGCAAATTGTTTTTTACATGTATTATGTCAAGAACAATTGCGATGGCAAAAAAAAGGATTGATAATATTCTTAATAATAACATATTGTTTATTTTTGACCATCAAAGGTCAAATTTTATTCGCTTGTTTATGTAAAGAAAATATTTTTTTTACGAATATATTAAATTTAATTAAAACTTCACGCTAAGTATTTTTCTTTATTTATAATCTTGTTGGTTATGATTATTTGCGTTAAGCCTTTTTTCAGTTGATTGTATTGTAGCAATCCCTTAAATAAATTTACTCTTACCGAATTATCTGGAAACTTAAATTTGTATTCTTACCAGTTTTAAAAAAGTATATTCCTTCAGGAAACGCTGATGTGTTAATTGTGAAATTTTCAGATTCGATAAATCCAGAGCTTATTATCTTCGATGTTACATCATAAATTTCGTATAATGCTCCAGAAAGTTTTGCAACAGATTTGACAGTAATAAGATTGTTTGCAGGATTGGGATATAATTGTATCTCAGGATTGTTTAAATGAAATTCTGAGCTAAGAGAAGCACAGTTGGTTTCTGGGTTGTTGGAGCTTAGGGCAATTTTGTCAGCAAATAAATTTGCCATGTTTTGAGAGCGAATCTGTATATTATCAATAGAATGTCCATTTGAAAAACAATTGTTAAGATAATCAGAATTGTAAATAATATCCGCAGTAAATACGGGAGGAGATTCTCCCAAATTTGACAGGTAATTCCTCATACTTTCACCTCCGTATGCACTCGGATAAAAGTAATATGGTTGGCAAATATTTGATTGTTGATAGCACTCCCAACTTATTCGCCCCAGTAATCTGCCATATTGATAATTTACTATCACATCTGAGCCTTGATGGAAAATATATACAGGTTTTTGGAATGAGGATGGGTCGAAAATGCTCAAATCGAATACACCGCCATAGAAACTACCGACTCCTTGCACTTCGGAGTTGTAAATTCCGGTATTTAATTCACCTTCAACACTGCCCAAATCTGGTCTTTTGAGATTTAATAAAGTTGGAATACATCCGTATGTTATAAGATCTGAATCTGGCGTTGGAGCATCAGCAATAGCATAACAATCTGAGGGTTTCATTGTTTCGTTGTAAGTAAATGCAGTTGCCAGAGCGATAAAGGCACCTGCACTTTCTCCAGCTACAAAAACATTATTAATATCGGTTGAATCTTGTGTATGTCTGTTTTTCATAAACCTTATAGCAGCTTTTGTATCTTGCATTCCTCTGTAGTTTGCCCTGATAATCTCCGAGCTGTCACAAATATAGGTACAAGGGGCGGAAATATCGGTATTACATAGTGCATACATTGCATAATTTGATGTTTTGTGAGTCCCTAACCTGTAATTAATATTTGCAACAACATAACCTCTTCTAGCATATTCGCGCGACAGATACACTAGGTTAGGATCTTCTTTGCTCCCAGCAATCCAAGAGCCACCATGCACAAAGATAATAATTGGTCTTAAACAGTTATCATCATTTATAGGTTTATATATGTCCATTTTTAGTGTTACCAAGTTTTCGACATAATCGGTTGCAGTACCGTAAGGCACATCCATGATGCTGTCATATTGAAACTGGACTTCAGAATAAGGCAACTGTGATTTAGCGTTAAAGAAAATTACTGTTAGTAACAGTATATATATCAGTTTTTTCATATTTTGGTTTTTTAAACTAACAATTTAAGCACAAGTTTTGTTTACAAATGAAAAACGTAAAATCAACAATATAAAAACTCATTATTTGCGTTGAGTTCTTTTGAAGTTGATTGTATTGTGTAGCATATTGTTTTTGTCCCAATTTAACCTGTACTTCGCACTAGTTACTTTACTTTATGTAAAATCTTGTTGATTGTGGAACTTTATCTTATGTAGATTTTCTAATAATACTAATAATCTGATACCCCAGTAAGCAGCGAGGTTTTGCTTGCAAAAAAATAGTGCAGCTATCATGGTTTCTTCTTGTGCTAAGCGATATGCTCCAATAAAATCGCCTAATTCTTGATATAGGTCTGCATAAAGCTCTGATAGGCCGACATTTAAAAAATCTACATTATTTACAACACTAATATCTTGAATTTGTACATATTCATCGTCTTCGCCTAATTTTGCAGCAGCAGTCTGTTGAATATACGACCATGTTGGTTCGTCAACGAATTTTTCTGCATAATCTTCGTTGTAGTCATCAATTTTGGGTAAACGGATACCTTTCATGTAAACTAAAGGCAATAAGTTTAATGATGTGTCAATAAATTCTTCTGATGACATGTGTTTTGCTACTTCCATAAATGCAAGAAACTCTTTGGCAACTGTTGCAAATTCAATGGATTCTTTTTGATATAGTATTGAGAAGTTGTTCACGTTTGATAGAATATTTTATGTGAGTTTGTAAAAAGTTTTTAATTTTTATTTATCATAATCCAGAAATAAACAGTGTTATATGTCTCAAAACCTGGATACTCAATAACAAAATACGGAGCAACTGCTATAACTTTTTTGTGAAATACTCCATCGGCAACAAACCATTCCTCAAGGAAACGTAGTTTTTTTACATGTTTATATGTAAGTGGTACTTGCTTTTTTATTGTTTTATATCGTTTTACGGTACTATCTATTACTTCAAATTCATAAGTCATTACGCTGTTCATATAAGATTTCAAATCCTCTTGAGCAATTTCATCAAAACTTTCGCAATCGCTGGTTAAGTCGTAATAGTAGGTTTTTAGTTTCCCATTAATGGCATCGTCAAGTAAAGCTTTAATAAACTCATCGCTTTCTGGGGTTGGGAGATTTTCCCAAAACCAGTCGGGATTATTTTTTGATCTGTCGCCAATTATTTCATTACATATTTGTACATCATACATGATTTTGTCGGTAATTACTAGTTTTTCTCCAGTATAATCAACAACTGATTGTTTTGATTTTTTCTCATTTTGTGAATTATTATTATTATTCGTGCTATTGTTGTTGTTACTATTATTGCATGAATGAAATATAAAACTAACAAAAATCATTAATGTAAAAAATCCAAAATTGTTTTTCATAGTTATCAAATTTTATTACAAAATAAAGAATATTTTTTGATAATTCAAAACAGATTAAATTTTAGTGTTTTTAAAAGATATTATTTCTTTAATGATGCCTTACTAAATATATAATCTGGAATTTTCTCATCAAATTTTATGCTTAATAGGATAAAATCTGTTCCTTTTCCATCTTTGAGCATATCTTTGTAATTTATTGCCATCGGATACCAGCGATTACCGATTTTTTTTACTTCACTTAATACAGTTTTCTTTAGTAACTGCCCACTTTTTGCAAATAATTCTTCTTTTAGAGGGACATATCTTTCTTGATCAACCCAAATTTTGCGTTTATCGTAAGATACATCTTCAACTTTCGCATTTAGTTCTAATATCCATGTTTCTCGCCCATCAATTACCTCTTCGCCGATTACTTTAGCGTCATACATTTCGGTAAGTTTGCGTGTTTCCATCATGTCTTCGTATGATAAATCTGAACCCATTACCGATTGTTTAAGCATGTGTCCCGAAAGTTGAATGGTACGGTCGGTTTCTGGTGAATAAATCCACAATTTATCTTCTAACTTTAGCATTTTTGTGCCTTTTTCTCTTTCCGGTGCCAAATATTCTGTAAAAGATTTTGTGTTTCCCTCTGAATATCCTTTTGATTCTACTTCACGGGTGTTTCTTTTTCCATAAATTATCATTTTAGATTCAATAACTTGTGTTTTCGCAGTCATGTTCTCATCTACTTTTTTTATTATTTCTCCTGCATCAGGAAAATTAACCATTGATGTAAATAGGACAGGTGCTAAAATTGCTATTAATATTTTTTTCATATTGTTATTTTTTAAATTAAACTTCTAATTCTTTAAATAATGTTGCTGTTTCACGCTTATATATACCAATTCCAGAAATCATGTTTCCTAATACCATAGCAATCAGACCAGGAATAAAACCGATATAAAGTAGTTCAGGTGTGAATTTTGCACGCATAATTGTAGGCATCATCATAGTTCCACCTGTTACCATGCCACTAATATCAATTCCATAAACTTGCATAAGCCAGGTGGCTGTAATTCCAAATATGGTTCCAACAATAGATCCTATAGTACCTATTAGCACAGCTTCTATGAGTAAGGTTTTGTAAATATGACTTTTGTTTTCGCCCAAGGCCAAACGGATTCCAAATTCTTGATAGCGACGTAAACCTCCAATTAAACCAGTATTCCATAAAACTACAGACATAATTAGCACAAAAATAATCACAAACATAGCAGAGAATGCGTCTATGTAGTCGAGAAGACTTGCCATATTGTTTTGCTCTTTAAGTTTTATCATTACAGGAGCGTATTCATTAGTGCTTTGAGCATAGTGAGCATTAAAAGCATTCTGAATTAAATTTGCATTCTCATTATTATAAACTTCTTTTTTTGAGAATCCCAGTATTTCTCCACTTGCATTTTCCATATCTAACATTCGCCGAGCATCAGAGATATCTACAATAATTGTCCCTCTATCCATAGCTTCGACACCAAAATTGACAATTCCGCTAATCGTAAAACTTTCAAATGCGAGGCTTCCATACATAGTAGAACCCATAAATGTAATTGTATCGCCAATTTTTAGTTTTAATTTGTCTGCAAACACAAATCCGATTAAGATGTCTTTGCTTTTCTGTGGCAGATTGCCTTCAATTAGGGCGTTTACAATGTTTAATCGCTCCACTTCTCCACTCTTACCTGAAAAGAAGTCAATTGCCAAACCCGCTGATGGTCCCTGTCCTTTTGAGCCGCCAGCATTATCTGGAGCATCAACAAGTCCTCCGAATCGGATGCGCTGTACCCAATTATAATCAGGAAATTCTGTCATTAATGCTTGAGTAAGACTATCGGCTTTAAGTAAAGCCAAGTCGTTTGGTATTTGATCTTCATTTTCGGCATAAGCCTTACTCATAACTTTAACATGTCCTGTTTGAAAGCGTGCGGTTTGATCGATAACATCTGTCATAACTCCGCTTAGAAAACCGCTTAAGAATATTGTCAAAAATACACCTATTGAGATGATAATTACTGGTAGGAGACTTCTGTTTTTGTCTCTCAGTATTGCTTTAAATATAAATTTTATCATGATATTTTTCCTTTTAATGCTTCAACTGGATTCATTTTTGCAATTTTACGAGCTGGCAAAAAACTTACAATAGTAGCTGAAATTACTATTAAAAATACGCTCCCAAGAATTAAACCTAAACCATATATTGGATACATACGTTCGGACATAATAACACCAATTGTATCGCCTGAAACAGGAAACCCTATTCCATTATGTGCTAAATACCAAAGAATTGGGATGCCATAAATACCACCAAGTATTGCGGCAAAAACACTGTACATGCTTCCTTCAACAGTAAACAAACGAACAACCTGAGAACGAGTCATACCAAGAGCGATGTATGTTCCAATTTCTTTTTGTCGTCTAAAAACTGATAATACCTGAGTGTCGAAAATTGCGAGCAAGCCAATTGCCATTAATAAAATGTAAATGATTGACCCACTAATTTTTTTTACGTTTATAAGTGTGGTTAATTCTTTAAGTAAGTATTCCTTACTTTCAAATCTCCATCCAGATACATCGGTACTAATATAATTGTCGTTTGCAATAAACATTGTCGCATGTTGATTTAATCCTGTCATATTCCATAATTTTTCGATGGGTATCCAAATTTGCCCACCATCAACAGTAGGAACATTAGTGTCGAAAATACCAATAATGGATACATTAGCAGCATCGTAAGTTCCATTTTTATCTCTCCAACGCACTAATAAATTGTCTCCAACTTTTAAATTTGTGGATGATGCCATTCTTTCGCCAATAAGAGCAGGTATTTCAGCCTCACTTGACAATAGCAATTGAGTTGGTATTTTTATTACTGTTTGCTTCGCATCAATTCCTTTTAGTTGTGCCGACATCATTCTTCCTTGAGGATAAATAGTTGCCTGATTAATTAGTATCGGAGTCAAATTCTCCAGTTGGTCTTCAGGCAAAATTCCGTGTCCATCCTCTATTGAGAAGGAATCAAAAGCGTCATAATCGTTGTTTAATAAATGCCCGTTACCATATTCCCAATTTACTCCGTCTATGCTTGCTTGTTGATTCCATCCGTCAATTAATCCATTGTAAAAGATTATTACAACAAATGCAAAAGACAGCACCCCTGCATTGAGCCAAGTCCGTAAACCCGCCCCCATGAGGTTTTTGTATGCTAATTGAAAGGCTATTTTCATAATTTTTTCGTTTTTTCGTTTATATTATTTCTGTGATTCTGTGATTCTGTGATTCTGTGATTCTGTGATTCTGTCTCACTGGATAACTGTATCACTGTATAACTGTATCACTGTATCACTGTATCACTGTATCACTGTATCACTGCATCACTGTATCACTGTATCACTGCATCACTGGATCACTGCATCACTGCATCACTGTATCACTGTATCACAGAATCACAGAATCACTGTATCACTGTATCACAGAATCACAGAATCACTGGATCACTGCATCACTGGATCACAGAATCACTGGATCACAGAATCACCTCCTCTCATCTCTATCAACTTCTCCATCTTCTAAATGTATGATACGAGTTAAATAATTCATCACTTTTTCATCGTGAGTAGAAAACAAAAAAGTTGTATTTAATTCTTTATTTAGTTCTTTCATTGTTTTAATAATGGCATGTGCATTTTTTGCATCAAGATTTGCAGTGGGTTCATCAGCCAACACTAATATTGGACGTTTTACCATAGCTCTTGCAATTGCAACTCGTTGTCCTTCGCCACCTGATAGTTTTGAAGGCCTTTTATTTGCCATCGAGGCAATACCGACCCATTCGAGGGCTTCCATAACCATCTTTTTTCTTTTTGCAGCCGGTACTTTTTGTAAAATTAACGCAAACTCAACATTCTCGAATACTGTGTAAACTGGCAATAAATTATAAACCTGAAAGATAAAACCAATGTGCAGATTTCTTAGCTGTGCAGATTCTTTATGAGACAGTTTTGATATGTTTTTATCTAAAACAATAACCTTTCCCTCTGTTGGTTTATCGAGAGATCCAATAATGTTTAGCAGGGTTGTTTTTCCCGATCCACTTGGTCCAACAACACCAGAAAACTCTCCTTTATCAAATGTGAGATTTATATTGTTTAGTGCCGTAAATTCGCCTTCTCCAACTGGATAGCGTTTTACTAAGTTTTCAATGATGATAATTTTTTCGCTCATTTTTTTATTTTTTAATGATTATATACTAACATTATTTGTACTCCAGGTCCAGAGGAAATATTTAACAGTTCATTTTGCTGTATCATTTGCTGTGTCTTAGGATTATAATAAACCATAATATATCCTGCAATTTTATTAAATTGATGCGAATAATTTAAAAAGAACGACATGGCATTTTCTTTCCAATTATAATACGCCATGGTGCTTACATTATCGAAAAATCCTAATGGATAGCTTATATTACACGCAGAAAAGTTTGCGTTTTGATTAAAATCAAACGACTTTTGACTATATGACATAAACAAATGTTCTACGATAATATTTAATCCGTTGCCTATCCCAAATGTGTAATCCGCACCTAAATTAAACAGACTTTGATTTGTCAAAATCCCAATATCTCGGTGCTTGATAATATGTGTTGCTTCAAGCCATAATCCAATTATTAAATCCCATTTTCCGTCAAGTCCAATTCTATCTTCTGGAATTTGTGCAAATTCAGGCTGTGCAAAAAGATTTTGTGCGTTTGCAGTTCTATGATTATATGAAATAGCAATTTCGCCTCTCAATGTGGGATATTGAATTCTTCCGCCAAATTCGGGATGTTTCGAATATGTTTCTATTGCATCAAAACCACGGGTCTTTTCGTTTCCATATAAAAACCAAGCCCAAATGTTGGCATTATTTAAAAAATAGTATCTGCTTAATACTCCATAAACACCATTTGTGATTTTTAATGGATCGCGTGGATCAATTGCGTTGAACCATTGTAACGGACGCAGTAATGTTGCTGAACCGAAATCAATTTTCTGAAGTCCAAGTCTTAACTCAAACTGATTTGTCGAAAATCGTGTCCATAAGCGATAGGGGTTTATGTTGCCGTCAAGTTGTGTAGAATCAAATAGACTTGAATTAAATGTGCCATATATGTTTGCTGCGATTTCAAAATCTATTAAGCTTTTTTCTGAGGCCTGAATATCATATTCCAGTGTGGGTATGTATCTGCCGCCAATCTGAAAGGGTAGGGGGCTGTCAAAATAATAATTACTCCAAGCCGAAACCTGCCCCCGAAATATTAAGCTGTCAGAAAATGTCTTTACTGTATCTTGGCTGTATAATGAATAACAACTAAATATTGTTGCAAGAACAGATAATAATAATAATAAGTGTTTTTTCATATTACTTATTTCGAGGTCCTAAACCATACATGAATAAATTTGTAATTGCAATTATTATGTTTTGAGGGCTTTCATATTTTTGCAAAAGAATTGGATCGTCAATCAAACCCATTATCTTTTGTGATATTGAAAACATTAAACTGATGTCAACATCTTTATTAAACCAGCCTTTTTCTTGAGCATACACAAAGTCTTTAAGAATTGTATTTTGGTATTTTTCGTTAAGGTCAATAATAAATTCTTTTAGCCCTAGCTCCGTATCATTGTAAAAATCTTGCACGAATTCAATGCTAATATCATTTGTGCTTTCAATTTTTAACATTAATAATTTTTGTAATTTTTCTTCGGCTGAAGTATTGCCATGTAAAATATCTTGAAACTTTGAAATACTGCCTTCTATGAGATTAGCATAAACCGCCTTCGCTAATTCAATTTTATTCGGATAATATTTGTAAAAGGTCATTTTGCTGACTTTTGCTGTTTGGCAAATTTCTTCAACACTAACACGTTTAAAGCCATGCTTATAAAAAAGCTCCTTAGCTGTTATTATAATTGATATTTGTTTTTTGTTTTTATATTTTTTCATCACTATTCCACTTACAAATTCTTTGCAAATATACGATTTTTTTCTAATATGACAATAATCGTATAGTTTTTTTATTTTAATACAAATAGTAGAAAAATATTTATAATTGCTTTTGCCGAAGGGACATATACAATTAATCCCAATATTGTGTTTGAAAAGGTATGCGTTTGCCCTGTTGATAGTATGCCTTTAATAAAGAATTAGTAATGCTTTAATAATGCCTTGATTATTGAAGTGTTCTTTATATGGTCAGTATCTTTTAGGTTTATTGTTGTAAGCTTTTTCATGTCTCTTTTGTCTAAACCTCTAAGATATGCTTTATCATAATAATGTAAGCTAATGAGAGCTGCGTTGTAAAAATCGCCAGCTTCTATAAATTCCAAAGCCATTTTAACATCTTGTCCTCCAAGTCGTTTGGCTATTTTGAATATTGCGTTTTGCAAGATTTCCTTTTCGCAATTAGTGTATTCTTTAACTAAACTTTTGGCACGTTCTTCTTTAGGGATATTTATAAAATATAACGGTGCTTCTCGTATTTGAATAAAAAATTGCAGTGGAATAGCCACTTTGCCTATGCTGATACTTTCGTCCTCTATCCAAATATTCTTTTTTATATCTAATTTTGATAAATTATTGTGTAAAAGATTTTCGAAATGTTCTGTTGTTGGTTGTTCTCCTAATCCTATAGCTCCAAATGCAGAGCCTTTGTGATTTGCGAGGGCTTCGAGATCAATTATTTGATAGCCAGTATCTCTAATATCGTGCAATATATGTGTTTTTCCGCTGCCAGTATATCCGCCAAGTACCTTTAAATTGAACTTGTTTGTAAAATAATCGAGAACAAAATTCCTATACGATTTATAACCACCAGTAACTACAAACACTTCTTTAAATCCGTTGTCGGATAAGTGTTTAGCGAAAGATCTGCTACGCATTCCGCCACGCCAACAATGAATAATTATTTTTAAATCATCTGCATACTTTTTGGATTCAGTAATAAAAAAATCCAGTTTAGGATTTACGTATTTATAACCTAAATCTATTGCTGCTTCTTTTGATTTTTTTTTGTAAACTGTTCCAACATCTGCTCGTTCTTCGTTATTAAAAAGAGGAATATTTATTGCTGCTGGAATATGTCCACGTAAATATTCACCTGGAGAACGGACATCAATTATTCGTAATTTTGACGATAGTGCTTTATCAATAGAAATATCAGAAATCATAAGCACAAAGTTAAATCATTTTTTTTAATGAGTGCAGAAATTTATGAACACCTGATTTATTTGCAAATCAGCAATCCCCAAATCTAAAGATTAGCCTTACATTTGTGTAGAATTTTGACTTTACATTGCCGATAAAAAAAACAGATCCTATTTCTGCCAGTAAATTGGAGGCAATGTAAACGTCAGTAAATAAATAAACAGACAAAAAGGGCAAAAGCAACTGATAATCAAGGGTGGAGCAGGAGTTCTGAATTTATGAATCAGTAAAAGCTTAGGGAGTTAAAAATTTAGGTGGATGGATTAAGTTTTATTTACTAATTTTTAAAAGCTGTTTTATGCAATAATGCGATATAAAAAACTAAATCTTTTACTTTAGTTTTTGGATACCTGTTTTATAAATTGATGTGAGTTTATATTTTTATTTAGTGTCTGTAAGAATAGAGTTACGAACTTAGCGTAACAGAAACTCTTTATTTACAGTTCTTTAATAAGAAAACGTCAAAGACAAGGCTTTATTCACCTTAATATTATTGTTTTAATAGTGTTCATGAGCTCCTTTCAGTCGGTTCGAAGTGTTGAAAATCAAGGCGTTTGCTCCGTCAACTGACGGATAACTGTTTTCAACACGAGAGTAACGTGCCACATTGAGCTTGCCGAAATGCAGTATTTGGCGTTTTCCTATTAAAGGCTATCCCACGATAACTCTCACTCCTTCAGAGTGGCTCGTAAATTCCGGTGCATACATACTTTGCATTGTTGTAATACCGTTTGAGAAATCTCCTTTTTGCGAAACAATAAGCTCATATTCAAAAACATAAGTTCCTTTGCGTAAATAGTCAATAAAGAAATTCATCGAAGCATCTTTTATTCCTTGGTAAAATCCAAGTCCTGCTTTATACCTGTACCCTGAAATATAATCAACTGGCTCAAAGCAGCTTGCACGCATATCTTTAAGATGGACATATTCCATATCTCTGTCAACGCGTATTTCTATTCGGACAGTTACCTTATCGCCAACTTCGAGATTTGCATCTTTTTTGATTGGCACAATAACTGGTTTGTTTCCATCTCTGCGTTGGACAAATAGTTTTTTATTAATTGTCAAAGGAGTTTCCTCGAACTCGGTAATTTTATCTAATTGTTCAAAGTATTGCCAGTAAACTGCTCCCCACGATACGGTATTATTGGTTTTGGTAACTTTTATGTCTCCCCATTCTGGTTTTACCATACTTCCATCCCAAACTTTTTTAAAGTAGCCTGTGCCAGCTTCAGTATCAATTTCGGGGTCGTTTGCTGGATCTATTTTCATTTTCCCAATGTGAATAACTGCCATAGAGTCGTCTGAAAGTAGATTTGTGCCACGAAGTAAAAGTGCATAAATTGCTTCGGCAGTAGCTTTGGTAGTTTTCCAGTCTTGAGTTTGCTTTTGTTTTAAGAGCCAAACTTTTATTTCATTAACTGCGGTTTCATCATTTGCAACTTCGTCAAACATTTCGATTAGCAGTGCATGAGTTTCGATAGGAGCCTGATACCAATAATAACCTCTGTCATTTTTCCAATACATGCCCATTTCTTCGCTGTAAATTGCGTGTTCTTTTAAAGAAGCTACAATTTTTGCCGGAACTATTTTTTCGCCATATCTGTTTAGAGAAAGAGCTATCATTCCTTGCATATAGAAACTTTTGTTTTTCCAATATTTGTCTGCTTGTCCTTTGTAATAATTAAAGGCTTCTTCGGTTTTGTTGCTTATCGGAACGTCATTAATAAAATATGAGCGTGCATAAAGATATTGAATCTGCATATAAGATATATTATCTTTTTCCATGCACTCGGCATCACAATATTTTTTGAGACGCTTGTAATTATCCACGAGTTCACCATCAATAAATTCAATTGCTTTTTTGATCATAGTCCATGTTTTGGAATCAGATTTAACATAAGTAACGCCGAGATTATCCAAATGTCCCATTCCTGTAACAATATGTTGGGTAATGTACCAACTTTCGGGCATTCCATCAAACCATGCCCAGCCGCCGTTATATTTTTGTTGCTTTTGAAGTTTTGTAAGAGCTGAGTTGCTTTCCATACTCATACGATTTAAATCGAATAATAGACCTATTCTATGTTTTCGCTCGTTTTCATCTTTGGCCTCTAAAACCCAAGGAGTTTCTTCAAGTAATAAAGCTTTTAGTTCTTGATTTTTCTCAAGATTTGACATTAAAGCTTGTGATGAAGGAGTATTTCTCCAAATCTCGAACACTCGTTTAATTTTTGGATCCGAATTGGCAATATGTGTAGCAAGAATATTTGCATAATATCTTGAAAAAGTTTGTTCGGAGCATTCATAAGGATATTCCATAATGTAAGGTAATGCTTGTACTGCATACCATGCTGGGTTATTTGTGAACTCAAGCGTATAACGATGATGTTTAAGACTTGATGAGGTATTTGTTTTAAGTTTAGTCATAGTGAACTCTGTTGTTCCAGCTTTACGAACGGGTAGAGGCATGGTTTCAGTTACTAACATACGATTAGTTAAAATCGGGATTATTCGTTCTTCGCCATCGGAGTGATACTTGCTTTCGGCGGTAATTCTTACACCCACTGCACTTAATCCTTCGGGGATTTTTATATCCCAACTTACTGCAATATTTTTGCCTTTTTCGATATTAATTTTATTAATTTCTGATTTTTCTAAAAGGAATAAATCATTAAGGTTTTTTAATGTAATGGGATCAAAAAATTCAATAGTAGATTTTCCGACAATAAGAATTTCCGAAACATTATTGATTTTTACAGAGATTGTCATTTTATCATTTTCTCTAAAAAAACGTGGGAGGTTAGGCATTACCATTAGTTCTTTTTGGGTGATAACTTCTTTAGAAATTTGCCCAAGTTTAAGGTTTTTTGTATGTGCAAAACCCATAAAATTCCATCTTGTGAGGCTTTCGGGCATTGTAAAGCTAATTAGAATTTCTCCGTTTTCGTTAGTTACGAGGTTTGGATAGAAAAACGCAGTTTCGTTAAAGTTCTTTCTTATTTGTATGTCGGGGCGTTGTCTTTCTGTATCCTTTTCACCAGCTTGTCCTCGTCCATCAGCCACACTTTGGTCTTGGTCCTGTTTTGCAGTTTGCTGCTCGGCTTCCAGCATTATGCCGTCTTCTAAAACTTCTTCTCCATTCATTGTTGAAGCTAATGTTACTGTTTCTTTTCTTAATAATCCTCCAGTTGGTGCTTCTGCGGTAGTTTGGGAACGATTTCGATAATTATTATAGTATCTGCCGTTATAACTAAAGCCATAGAAATTGAAACCCGGATTATAAATTAGTTTAGAAACATTATCGGGATAAAAGTTTTTAAAATATGCTGATGAACTTCCATAAGCAAAACTATTGGCAGACCAGTTTGAATATGAATGATAATCAGGAAATATTGACCAATACCAAGAGTTTTGAGCAAATTTATCTAAAGATGCATCATACATAGAAGCTAATAACTCAGCTCCACTTATTGTACCATTATTGTCGGTAATTTTCATTTTCCACTCTTCTTTTGAACCTGGCAAGGTTTTGTCTCTAAAAGTGATAAATTTTAAATCTAATTTTTTGTTTTCCCAAGGAACATCAATACGTTGGTTAGAGCTGTATAATCTGCCATTTTTAATAAACATAAGATTGATGCTAATACCACCGCGGTAAGCTTCTTCAATTGCTATTGGAATGTTTTTTACTTCGGAATTAAGTTTTACTATTTCTTTTTTGAATGGTTTCCCTTTTATTTCAAGCTCATAAAGTAGATATACATTTTCGTACGAAGAGCCTACAAGAAGATTGACGGTTTCTCCAGGTTGCACAGAATATTTATCTGCCATAAAAAATGAAGTCGCCGTATAAGGCATTTTTGTACTTTCTTTATCAAATAAAACAAAGTCATTTGTGTTTTCAATATTATTACCCCATTTGTCTTTCGAACTCATAACGATGCGATATACTCCTGGTTTCCATTTGGCGGCGTTTTTTAAAGCTAATTTCGACTGTTTTTTAGTTATAAGTGCCTCTGAGAAAACTTTTTCGCCTTTAGTCCAATTTTTATATTCAGTTTCGTGTGAAAATTCATATCCTGCATACATTGAGTGCCATTCTTGTTCCGAATACATTGGTTTATCAACTATTTCCCATTGTCTCTTTGCAAGAAGTAAATCTGGGTCATTTAATTTAAAAATCTCGATTTTAACATTTGCAGGCACAAAAATCCCTGAAATATTGTTTGAGTTTACGCTTATACTGTCAATTTTATTTTTCTCTAAATTACCGTAAAAATCATTTGATAATATTAGACTTTTTTCAGATACATAAACCATGGTTGAACTTGATTGAGTTTCGCCATTTATGTCAGTTGCCGAAACAGATATTGTGTAATAATAGTAGATGTTTTTGTTCATATCTCCATAATCTTCGGTAATTGCTTTAAAACCAATTTTAAACTTACCCTCGTCATCAACTTTTACATCTCCATAGGCAATTTCTTTCTCTGTAAAGTTACCTCCACGGTAATATCCCCACCACATTGGGTTTCGTGCAATTTTATATGATACTTTTGCATCGGTAAGTGCAGTTCCAGCATAAGTCATAGCTGTTCCCTCTGCGTGTATGCTGTCGTTAATTCTATATTCGCCTTCAATTGGCAACATCTTAACTTCAAACATTGGACGTTTATATTCTTCAACTTTTATGTAATGTGAAGATTCTCCAGCACTTATTTGAAAATTCCCTGTTAATACATCAAGAGGGATTGTAAAACTTCCGTTAAAACTACCATATTCATTAGTAGTAAGATGTTTTGATGCAATTTCCTGATGGTTTACATCGTAAAGAAAAACTGTAGTTGTATATTTTGGTAGAATTTTAATTTCCTCACCTTTTCTTTCGATACATATTGCTTTAAAATTTATTGTTTGTCCTGGTCGATAAATTGCTCTGTCGGTGAAAATTTTGATTTCGGTAGTTTGGTGTTCTTCATAATTATCGTAATAATATAAATAAGTGTTTTCCGAAATAAAATCTTCATTTTTACTTATGTCAAGCCTTACATCTGAATAAATGTTTTCATCAAATTTTTTCATTGATGCAAAACCATTATCATTGGTGTAGTCGGTAGATATTTTATTGTAAACATATTGTTTTTTAATGTATGAATACTCATATTTGAATGTTTCAATTTTCGCTCCTGCAATAGGCTGTCCTGTTGTACGATCAAACACATAATATCCAGAATTTTTATAATAATTGCTGTTTGTTGTGAGGCTAAGATTAGACACGAATAATTTGCTTTCTGACATGTAATTTTTATCAATTTTAAATTCAGGTTCTGCATGTAAAAATATTATGTAAAAGCCGTTGTCGAGTGCATCGCATAAGTACTCGGTGCTGTGTGTGTTATAATCAGATGATTTTGGTAATTCGATAAGCTTAGATTTTATTACAGTTTCAGATATCTTAAGAACTTCATCGTAATAACCATCGTCATAATAAGATTTTCCTTTTTTAAGATATTGTGCATAATCACATTTTAAAACGGTTATGTAAACTTTATCGGTGTTAGCATAATTTATTTTTATCGGGAATTTTGAACTTGGCTTTACAATTTTTTCAATTTGATAATTAAAACTGATTTTCTCAATTTCGTTAGAAAGGTTTCTACATTCTGGATAATAGGAGGCTTCTGGATATAGTTTTATAACATTTGAAAGCAATTCGTAAGCTTTCTTTTTGTATGTTTTATATTTGATAGTTGTTGAATCTATGAAATTGTATGTGTTTCCAAGCTGATTGTAATATTTTGCTAGTTCATAATCAATCATCGCCAGTTCTGGTATTTTATAATGCTTTTCGTGGAGATTTAAAAGTGCCGATTCCCATAAAGCTTCTTTATTATTACTACTGAGATTTGCTTTTATATAATTTAATCTTAATAAATCCGTGTAAATTAATGCTTCAGGCTCGTCTTTGTTTGCCAATCGGTTAGTAAGCCATTTTTGATAAACTTTAACAATTGCATGCTTGTATGAGAGCGAGTCGCCTTCAACTGGCAGTAATACAAAATCATTTGCCTTAACTAAATAAGCGTTTTCTGTTAAATTGTCATCATCTGAAGTGTTGCCATAGTAATAATAGTAATAATTATTTGATGAGAGTTTATTAATTACTGTATATGCAACAAAATCATACAAACTTGGAAATCTGTTTTCGGATTCTTTTGCATAATCGATAAATTCTGTGTATTCGGTTATTTCAATTTCTTTTAAGTTGTCATCTAAAGCCAGCATATAATTTTTGATGATTTTATCTTGAAATAGGGTTTTATCCCAAGTTTTTATATCATCAAGCTCAAATCCTGAGCTTACCGATCGTTGATTTATTAAATATGAATTATTAGTGTAATAATCGAAATACATTGTGGCAAGCAGCAAATGGAGCATCGCTTTGGATGTTCCTGTTAGGTTTGTTATTTCTAATTCTAATTTGTCGATTGATTTTGTATAGCCATCCTCTTCAAGAATCTTGGTGTATTTCATTCTAAAAATGGTGGATTTTACGACTTGTTTATCATTATTTTCTGATATTGCCAACTCATAAATCTCTTCAACTGTTTCTAATGCCGATTTTGGTAAAGCATCTTTTTCATATTTAGCAACTTGTTCCCAAAGTTTCTGATACTTGTCAGGACCTGCTTGTGCTTTGTCAAAGAATGTTATATTGTTTGCAAATAGTAGTGTTGTAAACAAAATGCCTAATTTTACCAAGATTGAATTCATATTAATAATTTTTTAGTTACAGCTTTAAAGATGATTGTAATTTAATAATTCCATAAAAGTACGAAAAAATATTTTAATGGGAAGTATGGGTTGAGGGTTTGAAAATGTTTCGGGTTTCGAGTTGGGAAAGGTTTCGGGTTTACTCGCTTCGCTCGTGAGCTAAAGGTTACTCCCTGCGGTCGTGAGCTCGCCTGCGGCTCGGTTCGGGTTGGGAAAGGTTTCGGGTTTACTCGCTTCGCTCGTGAGCTCGCCTGCGGCTCGGTTCGAGTTGGGAAAGGTTTCGGGTTTACTCGCTTCGCTCGTGAGCTCGCCTGCGGCTCGGTTCGAGTTTACTCGCTTCGCTCGTGAGCTCGCCTGCGGCTCGGTTCGAGTTTACTCGCTTCGCTCGTGAGCTAAAGGTTACTCCCTGCGGTCGTGAGCTCGCCTGCGGCTCGGTTCGGGTTTACTCGCTTCGCTCGTGAGCTAAAGGTTACTCCCTGCGGTCGTGAGCTCGCCTGCGGCTCGGTTTGGGTTGAGGGTTTCGAGTTTCGGGTTTTGGGTTTCGGGTTTCGAGTTTACTCGCTTCGCTCGTGAGCTAAAGGTTACTCGCTTCGCTCGTGAGTTCGCCTGCGGCTCGGTTCGGGTTGAGGGTTTGTTTGCCTACGCTACCATTAGCTCCTAAAGGGGAATGCCAACGCTCATTGTATCGTCATTCAATAAAACGGTTTTCTGTTCGTCTGTTCGATTGCTGGTTTTTCGCAGAGCAATGCATTGCGATGTGCTGCGATGTGCTGCGATGCTAATGGCCTGCCGAAGTAAGCCTGCCAGCACTGCGATGCACTGCGATGCACTGAGCCTGCCGAAGTGAGCCTGCCGAAGTGAGCAACGCCGAAGTGTCGAAATGACGCAAAGATTTTTTGTTTCATATTTCAGTTTTCAATAAATTTTTCTCCATACTTTTTTTTAAAGTTTAAACTATTAACTTTGCGTGTAAATATAAAACTTACGAACTATGAAGATTAAATGTTTTCCAATATTAATAATCGTATCATTTTTATTGACCAATAACACTGCATTGGCCCAGCGTAGATCTGAAAATATGATGGACGCAGATAAATACCTTTCTAAAAGCTTATGGTCATGTTCTGATAAACATTTCGGATATTATTTTATATCTTATTCCGTTCCTGTTCCACTTGAAAAAAATATCGAAAATGCTGGACTTTCACATTCATTAAAATTGGGTTATACATACCGCTATAAAATTGTTGATTTTTTTGACATCGGAGCCGAATTAGCTTATACGAACAGAACTTCGCGAATTGTTAAGGATTCTATGCATATTTTTGATCCTGCAAATTTTTACGATAAAATCAAAACTTATCAAAATTCCTTGGGAGGAAGCTTATATTTGAGATTTAATCTTGGAAAACAAAACCATAGAAGTTTAGGCTATTTTATTGATTTAGGAGGGTTTTATAATTATAATCTTTGGTATGGAATTCAATATGTTTTAAAAAATTCAAATATTAAACAAAGTGCTAGATTTAAAAACTCCGATTATCTTGATGTACAAGATTATGGGGCATTTGTTCGTTTATCGAAAAGCTATATTTCGATTATTGTAAGCTACACGCCCACAGATTGGATAAACGGTTTTTCAAGTAACAATATAAATTATAGCAGAACTCCTTTAATGGTGGGAATTCAACTAAATTTGTATGCTAAATGATGTTGTCGGTTTGCGGTTTGCGGTTTAATACTAAATAAGATTGACTTTTATGAAAAAAATATCCAAATATGTAATTGCAATTATTTTATCAATAAGTTGCATTAGCAATTTGCAAGCACAAGAATATTCGTACCGAATTGCTTTACTCAAATACAGTGGCGGCGGAGACTGGTATGCAAATCCGACATCATTGCCTAATTTAATAGCGTTTTGCAATGATAATTTAGGGACAAACATAAATCCCGAGCCTGTAACAGTAGAAGCTGGAAGTTCTG
>JAQVOR010000109.1 GCA_028702535.1 Bacteroidales bacterium | reverse complement strand
CTAATACGTTTTTTTTCCCGTAGGGAATAAACATTTGGAATTAAAATAACAGTTTACTATAAACGAAAACTAATTTGGTTTGTTTTAAATTTAAAATCGAGCAACACCCGGATTGCAACCGAGTGAATGGTTTTTCGGTTTGAAGTTTCACAGTTCATCCGTTCGATTATTCATAAATTTTGAAGTAAAAACAACTGAACACTTCGACTTCGCTCTGTGCATCGCATTAGAAATAAGAACAGTCATAAGTGCAACACTCGTATTACAAATAAATCCGAGCGAGCGGTAGAAAGGATGAGAAATCAATTATTTTTAATTCTCTATTTTAGGCTTACACAAAAACAAAACTACTCTCCTATATCGACAAGTCTTAAAATTGGCGTACGATACTTATCTGGGAAATCAGGAATATTATTGCCATTAGTATCAGGAAAATTTTGTAGATATTTTACAACTGCCATCCATTCTTTACCTTCCTGCACGCCTTCTTTATTCAAATCAAAATCTATCCAACAAGCTTTATTGTTACTTATTTCAATTCCACGTTGATCTTTTGGTTTAATTTTAACCAATCCAAATGTCATACTGCTAATTTCACCAACAAATTCCAACATATATGAGTTAGCTGTCAAGCTGTAAAGTGTTTCGTTCTTTTTTGACAGGTCAATTGCGTTACCACCAATTTTTATTGTTTGAATCTTCTTAAAAAGGCGTTTATTGGAATCATATTCTACTTCTATTCCGCTAAAAAAACAATAGAAAGCAGGTTTCATTTTACCTGCCACAATTAATAGTTCCATTAACTTTTTAAGCTCGTTTCCGGTAAGATAAACTTTAGCAAGCGGATATCCCGGAATGCCGTCTTCACCTTCTCCAAGACTAACAACTCTAAACACATCAGACACTATCTGGATTCCATTAATTCCGGTTCTAAATTTATCTCTGATAACTCCGGCAGCAATTAAAGCTACATCTGTACTTCCGTCAGATTCTGTATTTACATAATAATGTATAGCGTCAGCCAAAAGAGGTCCAAGATTACTTGAGTCTAAATCTCCTAACTCATCACAAACCAAGTCGTAATCAGTTTCTGCTAATGATTTATAATATCCAAACCCCATTGGTTTAAGTAATCTATCATCAACTATTCTAATTTGACCAGCAATTTCTTTATGGACATTGCAATCTCCGCTAATATCGTCATTTACAGGAATAAGTTTATATTTTGCACTATTGATTTTTCCATCGGCAATATTTATTTCAAATCTACCAAGATTTTTACCTTGTGCACCTGCTTGCACAATAGCTGTTTCGCCTATCCAAATAGGATCGTTAATTGTTGTATGCGTATGTCCGCTAATAATTACATTTATACCTTTAACTTTTTTTGCAAGCTCAACATCTTCACCTGCCCATTTTCCGTTCTTATCTTTATTAACGCCACTATGCGACAAACAAATAATAAAATCTACTTGCTCATCTTTTTCAAGAATTTTCACAATTTTTTTTGCAGATTTAATTCTATTTGTAATTTTTAAAGGAGCGACATTAGGTGCAACTTTGTAAGCATCATCTCCCAAAATTCCAAAAACACCGATTTTAAGACCATTTCTCTCAATTATTTGATATTTCTTTACTATACCAGTAGCATAAAGATTTTCAAATGAATCATCTGCTTCACTTTTTTTATTAAATTCGACATTTGCTAATGTCAACAAAGGTATTTCGCCATTTGCACGATTTGCATCAATAATTTTTGTTAATGTAGCTGGTCCAAAATCAAATTCGTGATTTCCAAGCGAAACGACATCATAGCCCATTTTTTTCATTAATTGCAATTGAAAACCATTATCAGCTTCATAAATATGAAAAAAAGTTCCCATCAAAAAATCTCCCGCATCCAGAACTAATAAATTATCAGAATTTTTCCTTTTTTCGATATCAATTAGAGCAGCAATTCGTGAAAACCCAGCAAGTGTGCTGTCGTTGCCTGTAACACATGGAGAATACTCTATTTCAGGAGAAAAACCAGTTAAGTTACTATGAAGATCGTTTGTATGCAGGATTATAAGTTTACCAGATTTTCCCTGTGAAAAGAGACCTATACTACTAAAAAGAATGGCGATAAATATCAAATTAAATTTTTTCATTTCGCTTTTTTTAACAAATTTAATATAATTATATTAGATGCTGCAACAAATTGTGCACATAATGCTGCGAAAATCACATTTGTATTGATTAAATCAATATATTTGCTCTTAGAACTCAACTATATGAAAATATTCAAACTAAGTATTCTCATTCTATTTTTGACAGTTAGTGTAACACTTTCGGCACAATTTAAAGCTGGTGCATTTATTGGTTTAGGAGTAAATCCAGTTGAAAATCCAATTTTTATTTCCTCAGGCATTTATGCTGCTGCAAAGTATAAATTTATATCTGTCGATTACGCATTTAACATTAATATTAACAATCGAGATATTAGAGCATTTAACGCTATTAAAACATCGTTAAATTATGAAACCGATATAAATAACTCACAACTAAAAGTTGGGATATTATATTTATACAAACCTTCAACTGAGCTAATTTCCGAACAAAATTTTGCAATTTTAATTGATTATCGAATAAATAAATGGGAATTTAATTTAGGAAATAATTTTAGAGCATATAAATTCAAAAATGGTGTCGAAGACATTGTTAATACTGAAAACAAAACAATTATTTGGGAGAGACCAAATATAATGTATATGGCAAGATACTACTTTATAAATCCTACAAAAGAATGGAATTTTTATCTGTCAGCTACAAACTTTGATTGGTTTATTATTGAACAAGAAACAAACCCATTTATCAATGCTGGAGCATACTATAAAAATAAGGAAAATGGACTAAAATTATTTACCGACTTTAATTATCAGGCGGCTGGTTTTAATAATATTAGAGTAAATTATTTTGGGTTTTTTATAAGAATGGGTATTATATGGGAAATAGAATAAAGAGTCTTAGTAACAAAACAACAGATACAGCGTTATTTTCGTTTTTGAAACAGTCATTTACAAAAAGTAAACTCCTTGATTTCAAAAACTTCAAAAGCCTTGTCTTTGTCGCTTTCTTATCAAAGACACAAAAGCACCTTCAGACACTAATCACAATATTGTTTTTTACGCTTTTTGCTATAATCTTTACATCTTGTGAGTATGATGCAGATTTTAGCGGACTAATTCGTTCAACTGACCGTGTTGAAAAACGTTTTGAACAATCTATGCAATGGAATATACAAAACCCTTATCAAACAATTTCAATTTCAAAAGAGGATTATCAAATACTTGTTGCAGCCGACTCACATATTGGCGGAATGATAAACTTTTCATATTTAAAAAACTTGTGGTTGCATGAAGATTATTTAGCTTTGGTTATTGTCGGAGATATTGTATCTGGAAAAGAGGAAGATTATCTGCTTTTTGTTGATTCCATTGCTGATATAACAAAACCTTTATTTCCAATCGTTGGAAACCATGACCTTTACTTTGATGGTTGGAAATACTTTTACAAATACTTAGGTTCATCAACTTACTATTTTATAGTCGAAACCCCAACAGCCAAAGATATTTATTTATGTCTGGATAGCGGCGGTGGTACGTTTGGAAAATCTCAAATTAACTGGTTAGAACAATTCTTAAAAGACAATCGTAAAGATTACAGATATTGTACGATTTTTAGCCATGTTAATATTTTACGAACCCGCAGAACACCAAATGCAAATCCTATGACCGAAGAAGTTGTTTATCTGCTAGACCTTTTTACCAAAAATAATATTGATATAGTAATAACAGGACACGACCATATTCAAGATGAAGAAGTATTTGGAAATACAACATATATTATTCTTGATGCACTAAAAGATGATAATAAAAATGCTGGATATGGTGTTTTGAATATTAACAAGAATGATATTTCACACGAGTTTGTGAGGTTATAATAGTGTTGGGCGGTGGTTTCGAGACATCCGTCAGTTGGTGAATCTCTCAATCACCTTATTTATTCTCGAGTTTCAACAGTCGGCGGTTTTTTATGAAATCTGTTATTTATTTTACAGTTTGAATGTTTTGAAGTACGAACACCTCGACATTTCGGCAGGCCATGCATCACTTCGCTCGGTGCATCGCATTTGAAATAAGAACAGGGCTTAGTGTTAGTAAAGTTGGTGGTGTTGCATCAGTGGGCAAGCCTCACTTTAGAGAAGAAATCTGGGTGCAAGGAAGGTAAGAGTATTAAAAAAAAGTAGCCAATTATTGAAATTACACTCGAAGAATAACAGCTCATCTGTCTGAATGCAATGCACCGCCTCGCTCCGCACACTTTGGCAGCCTATTAACAGTTCATTCATCGCAACAAAGCTAAATTTGAGTGAATAAAGAAATTTGAAATAACAAAACGAAGTAATAAATGTGGCTAAAGCCACTTGTTTTAGTATATATTTTCCGTCAGATAAATCTGACTGGAATAAATTTAGTTATAGTAATTATTAAAAATACTCGGATTGAAAATTAATGAAACGGAGACCTCGAGACATCCGTCAGTTGGCGGGCTCCTCAGTCTCCTTAGGGCAATATTCTTTATTTCAAATCATCTATTCGTTTAAGCTCAGCTTCTTCAAGTTGTTTGCAATTCTTTAGCAACAAAGTATTAAAATACATTTGGCAAGTAAATTCAAGGACTTCCATTCTATCAAAAGCTTGGAAAAGTGATTTTCCTATACAAATTGCTCCATGATTTTTCATGATTGCCGCATCAGCATTTTTCAAAACCGAAGCACAGTTAGTAGCAAGATCTTCTGTTCCCATAAGTTTATAATCAACCATTGCAATCTCGCCAAGTACGAATCTCGCTTCGCCAGTCATTGAGGAAATAGGTTTAATATCTGTAACAGCAAAAGTACTTGCGTAAACAGGATGTGCATGAACAATTGCAAAAACATCTTTTCGAGCTTTGTAAATCTCTTGGTGCATTTCAAATTCCATACTTGGCTTAAGTTCAGGAGTCAAATTTTCACCTTTGGGATTAAATACAATTATCTCCTTCCATTTAATACAAGATTTATCTGTTTGGCTCGCAGTAATAAAAACATATCCATCACTGTTTCTCATACTCACATTACCACCACTTGAAGTTGTAAGTCGCTGTTTATAAAGACGTCGCATTGTTTTAGCCACAGCTTTTCTTTCATTTTTAAATGTCATTAAAATAATTTTTTAATTGATTTTACATCAGGTTTTACAATTCCTTTTTCTGTAATAATTCCGGTAATTAGTTCAGCAGGAGTTATGTCAAATGCAGGATTTGAAGCTTTAGAACCCGGACTTGCAGTAAGAATAGTATGAAAATTACCATTATTATCTCTCCCATAAGAATAAATTACTTCCTCCTCTGCTCTTTCTTCAATTGGAATTCCTTTTCCGTTTGGAGTATCTAAGTCGATTGTACTAATTGGAGCTGCAATATAAAAAGGGATACTATAATATTTTGCTGCAATTGCTTTTTCAAGAGTTCCAATTTTATTTGCAGTATCGCCATTTGCAGCAATTCTGTCAGCACCAACAATCATAATATCGACTTTTCCTTGTGACATATAATGAGCACCAGCATTATCAGGAATAATTGTATGCGGAACTCCAGCCTTATTAAGCTCCCATGCAGTAAGTCTTGCACCTTGCGAACGCGGTCGAGTTTCATCAACCAACACATGAATATTTTTACCTGAATTATGTGCAGCATAAATTGGAGAAAGTGCCGAACCATAATCAACAAGAGCTAACCAACCAGCATTGCAGTGTGTTTCTATTGTAAAACCATCTTTTATTAACTCATTACCATAAACTCCAATCAATCGTCCATGCTCTGCACATTCATCAGCAATTGCATAAGCTTCTGAAATTGCAAACTCTCGTGAAGTTTCGGCAGCCTTTAAAACTCTTGTAGTAGCATACGATAAATTTACTGCAGTTGGACGAGTACTGTCAATTTTCTGCTTTGCATCTAACAATTTTTGTATCAAATCATTATCATCTGAATTTAAAATTGCTTGTAACATTGCATATCCTCCAGCAGCACCAATTGAACCAGCACCACGAGTTATCATTGTACTTATTGCAGCACAAGTATCATCAATTGTTTTACACTCATATATCAAAAACTCAAAAGGAAGTTTATTTTGTTCAATCATGCAAACGCTAGTTCCGTCCATCCAAATAGCTCGGTAATTTTTGCCATTAACATTCATAAGCCACAATTATATTACTATTGTGCAAAGTTAATTATTTATTGATAAAATTCCATAATTTGATGTTTAAAGGCTGAATAATACGACAATCTCAATAATTAAAGCTTACAATCATTTCAGACTATCTGTAGTATTAAACAAAAATTGTTAGTAAAAACCCTTACGAAATAAGTTTAATATCAATTATGGTATGTTTTTGTTGCCATTTTTTAATTTAGACTATGCACCAATTACTTTAATTACCAAACCCACATCCTCCAAAAGGAAAGCCATAAAAAATCTAAAAAATCATCCTATTTTCTTCAAAACGTCATCTAAGTTGAAAAAAGTGTAGTAGAAAAACATTTATATCCTGAAAAAAGTGTAACTTTGACACAAACAAAACACGAAACAATGAAAAGAGATAAATTAAATGATCTAATAAGGTGGAAAAATAGCAATACCAGAAAACCTCTTGTTATCAGAGGAGCAAGACAGGTTGGCAAAACTTGGTTACTAAAAGAATTCGGACAAACACATTACAGAAAGCTTGTTTACATTAACTTTGAAAACACACCTAACCTCAAACAATTATTTAGTAAAGATTTAGATGTGAAAAGAATCTTATCTATTTTAGAAATCCATTCTGGATTTACAATAACTCCAAACGACACTTTAATTGTATTTGACGAAATTCAAGAAGCCCCATCTGGCTTAACTGCACTTAAATACTTTTGTGAAGACGCTCCACTATTACATATTATTGCAGCTGGTTCTTTATTAGGTCTGTCAATGCCAAATAAGACATCATTCCCAGTTGGAAAAGTCGATTTTACTGACATGTATCCTATGTCCTTTCTCGAATTTATTACAGCCCTTGGTGAAGATAAATTATCAGATGCAATAAAAAACAGATCATGGGAAATCATTGATATTTTTCATGAAAAACTTATTGACTATTTACGAACCTATTATTATATAGGAGGAATGCCTGAAGTAGTTCAAAATTTTATCAATAATCAGAAATGGGATGAAGTTAGGCTAATACAACATAGAATTCTAAATTCATATGAAGCCGATTTCTCAAAACATGCACCTTTAGAAATAATACCACGTATTCGTATGGTATGGCAAAGTATTCCGTTACAGTTAGCCAAAAAAAATAAAAAATTTATATACGGTGCAATTCGAGAAGGTGCAAGAGCCAAAGATTTTGAATTAGCAATACAATGGCTTGTTGATGCAGGTGTATTATTGAAAGTACATCGAATAACAAAACCTGAATTACCATTAATGGCTTTTCAGGATTTAAGTGCCTTTAAATTATATCTACTTGATGTAGGTTTATTATCTGCAATGGTTAATTTAGATAAAAAGGCAATTATTCAGGGAGACAAATTATTTTTGCAGTTTAAAGGTGCTCTGACTGAACAATATGTGATTGAACAACTACAAAATACTAAAAACTTGCATATAGGCTATTGGACAAATTCTAGAAATACCGCAGAAGTAGATTTTATTGTACAAACGAAAACAGAAATAATCCCAATTGAAGTTAAGGCTGAAACAAATTTAAAAGCCAAAAGCTTTAAACTGTTTTGCGAAAAATATAAACCTAAAACAGCTATACGCACATCTCTACAAAAATACAAACATCAGTCTTGGATAACTAATATTCCACTGTATGCGATAAATAATACAGAACTTTAAAACACAAATACTAAACCATTTATACATACCCCTCACAAAGGGATAAACCCACAAACCTACGAAACCCTCAGAGAGAAGCCAAGTAAGCTTTAGGATCACAAATATTTGTATTTATACTGATTAAAATTTATTGTAAAAAAAATACTATTTTTACATTAAAATATTTTAATATGAAAAAAATATGGATTCTTTTATTTTTAGTTGTAATGTCAGCATTTACTTATTCGCAGACTACTTCGTATGATCAATTATTAGATAATTTAGTAGCTAAAACAGAACTTAAAAATGCTTCAATTGGTTTATACGCCGAGAACCTCAATACAGGTGAAACTATTTTCAATCACAATTCTGAAGTAAGTCTTGTGCCTGCCTCAGTGTTTAAAATTCTCCCTACAAGTATTGCTCTCGAATTATTTGGTCCCGAGCATACATTCAAAACCGAATTGGCTTACAGTGGCACAATTGCCTCCGACGGAAGTTTAAATGGTAATTTATATATTGTCGGATATGGCGATCCATGTTTGGGCTCAACAAATTATTCAAATCATTATGGCGATTTAATCTCTGATTGGGTAAGTAAAATTAAGCAAATTGGAATTAAAAAAATAAATGGCAATATTATCGCAGATGCATCATATTTTAATAGAATAAATATACCAAACAAATGGCTTTGGGAAGATTTAGCAAACTACTACGCAAATCCTGGATCATCATTAAATTATATGGATAATCTTTATCTTATTCATTTCCAAACTGGCAATATTGACGGAAGTCCAACAAAAATCATAAAAATTGTCCCCAATAACTTAAACTTAAATATTGATAATCAGGTATTATCATCGTCAACAACATGGGACGAATCGTTTATTTTTTTTGGTGAAAACAAAAATGATAGAATTATTAAAGGGACTTTACCGTGGAAAAAATCAGACTTTCCAATTAAAGGTTCGATAACAGATCCAGAATTATATCTAACAAAAGTTTTAAATGATGCCTTAACAAGTGCAGGAATTAATATTAGTGGCAACTGTAAAAGCAGTTTTGAAATTGTTAATGAACAACGCAAAGTTTTTCATACTGTTTATTCGCCCGAATTATCAAAAATTGTTGAAACGACTAACTTCAAAAGCTTTAATTTATATGCCGAAATGCTTTCATACCATATCTCAAAAAAAACAGGAAAGCCATATAAAGAAGCAGTTTTATCGCATTTAAACTCAAAAGGAATCAACACTGATGGTTTAAATATTGAAGATGCTTGTGGATTAAGCCATTTTAATTCTATCACTGCACGCCAAATGACAGAATGGTTAAAATATATGCGAAAAAAATCTACTTATAAAGATACATTTTTTGCAAGTTTGCCAGTTGCTGGAACAAGTGGAACGCTTTCTCGGTATTGCATCGGCACAAAAGCACAAAACAGATTACACGCAAAAAGCGGAAGTATGACAAGAGTTAGAGCTTATGGAGGATATATCTTAAATTCCAATGGTGATGAAATTGTATTTTGTTTTATTGCAAATAATTATGCTTGTAATAACTACGGCATGAGGAAAATTTTTGAGAATCTTTTTAATAAAATTGCGGAGATTTAATAATAATCAAAGATGAAAAAGCTCGTAACATCAACCATAGACTTTATTAAAGAAGATTTTGACATCTCTTTATATCTCAAAATATTATTATTTACCGCAGCCTTGATTTTGATAGAATATAAATTTGATGCATATTCTTTTTTTGATGATAAATATGTTTATAGTAATTTTATTTACGTCATCAATTTTATAGCTTTTTCGATAGCCTATTATGGGGTAATTATAATTCTGAAAACCCATAAATACAGTAATATCAAATTAGACAAAGAGTTTTGGTTAAAAAGTCTAATATCAATAGCCACAGCAAGCCTTTATATTGGATATTTTGGATACAATGGAATAAAAATCAATATGCCATATCCTGCAAGTCGGTTTTACTTTTTTACGGCAAATAATCTTAGTGGCATTTTTACATTACTAATGCCTGTTGCACTAATTTACCTTATATTTGATCGCAATAAAGACAATCCATTTTATGGCTTTAATTTAAAGAATTTCAACTGTAAATTAGCTGCACAATTAGCTATTATTGCCATACTGATTGCGTTTATCGGAAGTCGTTTTCAATCTGTATCGGAATATTACCCAATATTAGAACGAACTGCCTACAAATCTTTTGCACAAGAAATATCTGCACCTAACTGGCTTGCAGCAAGCATCTTTGAGTTTGCTTACATGTTTGATTTTGTAATGATTGAATTATTTTTTAGAGGTATTATGATATTTGGATTTATAAAAGTATTTGGTAAAAGAGCCATATTGCCTGTTGCCTGTCTTTATGCAGTTATACATTTTGGCAAACCGCTACCAGAAACTATAAGCTCCTTTTTTGGAGCATATTTATTAGGAATTATCGCTATAAATCAAAAAAATATTGGGATTGGAATTGTTTTACACTGCGTTTTAGCATTTGCAATGGAAATATTTACGATAAGTTGAGTAAATAAATATTAAACCATCAAGTTGTTTTAAGAGAATTTAAATGTTTATTCCCTACGGGAAAAATACTCTAAGGATTGTCTTTTTTTATTGACATTTATGTCCTACGGACAAAAAAAATCAATAAAATCATCTACCTAAAACACTATCTCATAGCCCGTTAAGCGAAGTTCTCCACGAATAAAAATTTTAATTTACAGCATTAATCATAAAGATTACAGTATATAAACAAAAGCTATCAAACAAAATATGCGGACAGCACTAATTTATGTACAACGCTATTTTATAGTCCGTTAGGCGATGTCCTGCGACGCGTTGAGCCTGCCGAAGTGAGCTTTTGTCGAAGAGACTTTAATCTCAATAAAAAAAGCACAATCTAATTTCTATTTTGTACAGAGGACATAAACATGTTTAATTTTTTTACTGACGACATAAACTCAAACTTCAATAAAACATCTACTCTAAAACTTTTAGAGATTAAAAAAAATGCAAATACAAACGAGCAAAAGAACCATCAAGTTGTTTTAAGAGAATCTAAATGT
>JAQVOR010000232.1 GCA_028702535.1 Bacteroidales bacterium | reverse complement strand
ATTTATTAGAACTTGCTATTAAAATTTCGCAAAAAGAAATAAAAGAACAAATAGTTTTAATAAATGACAAATACAATTTGGAAATTAAGCTTTCAAAATGGGATAGTTTTATTGACGAAATGAAACCGAAAAAAGAAAAACAATTAAAACTGTTTTAGTGATAAAAACCATAACAGCACACATTTATAATACAGGGAATATTGCAAATTTCAAGTAAATCGTTTCGAGTTTGGCTACCCGCTTTTACGGGCTCAAAAACTTGCAAAAATGCCGTTTAAACCAGACCCACGAGAATAAAATGGAATGGAATAGAGCGATATAAAAAAACGGTTTTTTCGTGATTGCAAACGAGTTCTTATGCAAAACAACAACAATATTCAAAATAACAAAAAAATTGATTAAATTTGTACATTACAACATAAAAAAATAGAATGAAAGAAAAACTGACAATAGCAAAACTAAAAGCAGAAGCAAAAGCTTTTTGTATCGCAGAATCAAAAGTCAGAAACCAGTCGCTTTTTGGAATAACAGACGGGAAAGCTGTGGGGACACATATTGAGCATAAGTTTCAAGAACAATTAAACGCCAAATATAAAACAACAATTGGCTCATCGGCAAGTGGAATAGATTTGCCAGCAGATAATATATTGACCGATATAAAAGTTACATCAATTAAACAACCTCAATCATCTTGTCCGTTCAGAGATGCAAAACAGAAAATCTTTGGACTTGGATATAATTTACTTATTTTTGTTTATGAGAAAAAAGATGACCCTAAAACAAAAACTGCTATACTTGACTTTGTAAGTTGTTCATTTATTTCAAAAGAGCGAACCGCAGATTATACAACAACATATCGTTTGCGTGAAATGCTTAAAGATAGAGCTAATGAGGAAGATATAATAGCATATTTGAATGATAAAAACATTCCTGCTGATGAAATTACTTTAAATCAAATAGCAAAACAAATACTAAAACTTCCACCCAATCAAGGTTATTTAACTGTCTCAAACGCATTGCAATGGCGACTACAATATCAGCGTGTTGTAACGCTCAATAAAACCGTCTCAGGCATAAGTAAACTTATTGATAAGATTACAAAATAATGAACAACTCAAAAAAACAAATACTATTGTGAATAAAATATTTGAAGCAAATATTTCTTTTCAAGTTTGTAATTTTTTAAAGGGATTTTTAAAAAACATTTCATCTGTTGAAATTGCTAATCAAAAAATGTTCGACTCTTTTGGCATTCATACTTTCTTTGATAATAATAGTGATTTTAAAACCCTTATTGAGTCAATTTATTTATCAAATGCAAGTTCAGTAGCAGAGACAGACCGAGCAGAATATGGAGATTTCCAGACTAACAAAGATTTAGCAGATAAACTTGCAAAATCTTTACTTTTAAAAAATATTTCGCCAGAAATTATTATTGAACCAACATGCGGAAAAGGGAATTTTATTATTGCTGCATTGTCAAATTTTAAGACAATAAAAAAAATATTTGGTGTCGAAATTTATAAACCTTATGTCTGGGAAACTAAATTTAATATACTCAATTTTTTCCTTTCTAATCCTAATATTCAAAAACCAGAAATCTCAATCCTTCATAGTAGTGTTTTCGACATTGATTTTAAAAATATATCTAAACAATATAAAACTGAAGAATTGCTAATAATCGGCAATCCGCCCTGGGTAACAAACTCTGAGTTAGGTAGTTTAAACTCAACAAATTTGCCAAAAAAATCAAACTTCAAAAATCAAAATGGATTAGACGCAATGACAGGAAAGGGTAATTTTGATATTGCTGAATATATTACATTAACGCTTTTTGATGCGTTTCAATCGCATAAAGGACATTTAGCATTATTAGTAAAAAACTCTGTCATTAAAAATATTGTTTTTGAACAAAAAAGAAAACAATATAGAATTGATGAAATCGAAAAACATTGTATTGATAGTAAAAAAGAATTTAATGTCTCAGTTGAAGCATCTTTATTGTCTTGTAAACTAAACTCAATCCCAAGCGATAAATGTTCTGAATTTGATTTTTATAGTTCAGAGAAAAAACTGACTTTTGGTTGGCTTAATTCCAAATTTGTTTCAAATATTTACAATTATAATGAGACAAAAAACATTGATGGACTTTGCCCATTTGAATGGCGACAAGGAATAAAGCATGATTGCTCAAATATAATGGAATTAGAACGAAAAAACGGATATTTTACTAATAAATTATCAGAAACAATCACACTTGAAGAAGATTTAATATATGGATTTTTAAAAAGTTCGGATTTGAAAAATACAGTAATTAAACAAACAAGAAAACACACAATCCTAACTCAAACAAAAGTTGGACAAGACACTTCATATATTCAACATTTATATCCAGCGACACATACTTATTTAAAGAAAAACATTTCGTCTTTTCAAGCACGAAAATCAAGTATCTACAAAGGAAAACCTCCATTTTCTATATTTGGCATTGGGGATTATTCTTTTAAACCTTACAAAATTGCAATATCGGGACTGTATAAAACCTACCATTTTACCTTAGTATTACCTCAAAACAACAAACCTGTAATGCTTGACGATACTTGTTACTTTATAGGTTTTTACAAAATAGAATATGCTATTTACACATTAATCCTTCTAAATTCTGACAAGACGGAAGAATTTTTGAAATCTATCACATTTTATGATGCAAAGCGAGTTTTTACCAAAGACATTTTAATGCGTTTAAA
>JAQVOR010000108.1 GCA_028702535.1 Bacteroidales bacterium | reverse complement strand
TTTTATCAGCAAAAAAATCCTAAATCATTGGCAGTGGAGAGGGTAAAGCACAATGTAAATCCAATATTGGATAAGTTTAAAAATGAAAAAACATCTGATATAATGCACACTTGTAGCAAGCATATTGCTCATGTTTTAGTGAACGAAATAAAACCACATAAACTTGTGCTTATTACTGGTGGAGGAGCATATAACAAGTTTCTTATAAACAATATTAAAGAATTATCTTCTTCAAAAATAGAAATCCCAGACGCTAAAATAATAGATTTTAAAGAAGCTTTAATTTTTGCATTTCTTGGTGTGCTGAGAATACGTTCCGAAACAAATGTTTTATGCAGTGTTACTGGTGCAAAGAGAGATTCGTGTTGTGGAGTAGTTTGTAATCCGTAATTAGTCTTTGCAAAACCGAGTTTACGAGCTTACTTCGGAAGGTTCAGCACATCGCAGCGTAGCTAAAACGCCAAATTACTCATAATTTTCTGTTGTATTTGTAAATTACTACGCTTATTTCTTTGTTCGATTATTGTTCGTTTGCGATGTACTGCAATGGCCAGTTGAAGTGAGTTTTTATCGAAATGTTCGTCTGTCTAAAATTATCAAGTTGTTTAACAGATTTTTTCCTACGGTCGAAATGACTTGGTAAGGTAGGGGTAAAGTCGGCGACGAAAGATATTCTTACGTTATTTGTTATTCATGCGTCGCCGACTAATACCATGATTCATAAGTCATTTCGAACCCTGACGAAGGAGAGGTGAGAAATCTGTTACTCAGTTTTAAGTTCCTTTTTTGCATATTAATCATTCTTTTAATACTTTTATCGAATAATAAATATTTTAAATATATTTACAAATAAAAAATCATGTCAATTACTTTGTTTGAATTGGACGAAAACGGAAAGAAAACTCTTGATAGTTTTGTTTTATTTACTGGAAAACACCCAGATAAGATAGATAGGCTGGTACAAGCTGGCTCCAATCGAATTTATTACAGATTTAGATATGGAAATAAATCTATGATAGGCGTTTACAGCAATAATATTGAGGAAAACAGCACTTTTCTTTATTTTACGCAGCTTTTTAAATCATTAGATATTAAAGTCCCCGAATTGTTTTATGTTACAAAGGATAAGACTATTTATTTTTTAGAAGATTTAGGGGATAAGTCCTTATTTGATATAGTTCAAAATGATAATAAAAATGGCGAGATAACTGATACTACCAAAAATCTTTATAAAAAGGCTATCACAGAGCTAGCTAAAATGCAGATAACTTCAGCAGCATACATAGATTTCGATAAGTGCTATCAAATAAGTGAGTTTAATAAAGAATCAATTTTATTCGATTTGAATTATTTTAAATTTTATTTTTTAAAAGTCAGTGGAATTAAATTTAATGAACGAAAACTCCAAAACGATTTTAACAGTATAGCTTTATATCTCGCAAAAAATGGAGATAAATTCTTTATGTTTAGAGACTTCCAATCAAGAAACATAATGATAAAAGATGGAGAACCTTATTTTATAGATTATCAGGGCGGTAGGAAAGGAGCCATTCAATATGACCTTGCATCGCTTTTATTTCAAGCAAAAGCTCAGTTACCAGAATATGTGAAAGAAGAGTTGTTAGAACATTATATCGAACAAGTTAAATCGTACATTCCTGTTGATAAAGATGAGTTTATAAACCAGTTTAATTATTATGCACTTATAAGGATTTTGCAAACATTGGGTGCTTATGGTTTTAGAGGTTTAATTGAAAAGAAATCCCATTTTATTGAGAGCATTCCTTTCGCATTGCAAAACATTAGGATAATGTTCGAGAATAAAAATGTTTTCAAAAATTATGCAGAATTATATAATGTTTTATGTCAAATTGCGGCTACTGAAAGGTTTAATCCTGTAGTTTTCCCCGAATTTACCATAACAGTTACAAGTTTTAGTTATAAGAAATCGTATCCCGAAGACAAAACAGGCAATGGAGGTGGTTTTGTGTTTGATTGTCGAGGTATCGAAAATCCAGGAAGGTATGCCGAATACAAAACCCTTACTGGCAGAGATAAAAAAGTAATTGATTTCTTTAAGTCAAATTCTGATATTGATAAATATATGCTTAATGTTATTAAAACCGTAAAACCTACAATTGATAATTATATCGAACGTAATTTTAATTCATTATCAATTAGTTTTGGCTGTACTGGAGGGCAACACAGAAGTGTGTATTGTGCAGAACAAATGACAAAATACATCAAAAAACATTATAAAATAGGAGTGAGATTGGTACATCGTGAATTGAATATTGTTTGTCCATGATATGTTGAGTTTGGAGTGCCAAGTTTATTTGCTTATTTTAGGTACATTTCGGTTGATGCAATGTGGCAAGTCGCAAATGAACTAGATGCTGTAGGGTAGGACGTTTTCTATCAATATGCTAAAATTCCAAACCAAAAATTATCCCAGCATAAAACCCTCCAGAATTTATTGCAGGGCCATCATTTAATTTTGTTTCATGTACTGTCCAAATTGTTTTTGATATTGGTGTCGAAAAACCTGTTCTTATACCAAGTACAAGTTTATTAGATGAATTTTTATCAATTATAAAAGCTGTTTTACCAATAATTCCAATATTAGCTAATAAATTTGTTGCAGACATTTCATTTTGGTTAAATGGTCTTTTAAGATAATTTATAAATGTAGAATTGGTCGAAACATCATCTATAATACTAATATTTATCCATGAAAATTCAGATCCTAAGTAGGGTGTTAGCTGTATCTGTTTATCACTAAAAAATGTATATCCTAAAGAAGCACCAATTCCTGTACCTTCAATACTTGTATTAGTGTTTAGGTTTGTAATATTTTGGCTAAATCCTGATACATTTCCAAGTACAGATAATTTTGACTTGGGATAAAACAAATAAAACCCACCATTTGTAGCGTAATTTATTTGTTCAAATTCTGAATAAGAGTTTTCTTTAAGTAAATTATTCAATTTACTATACTCTGGAAGTTGAACACCAAAACTGGCATATAATGTAAACTGTGAACTATTATTGTTATTTTCACTTTGGGAATAAACTTCTCCAACTAATACTGATAATAGTATTATTGTTAATATATAAGCATTTGTTTTCATAAAAAAATGATTAATTGTAGGTTATTACAAATTTATTAACGAAAATAAATAAATTTTATTATTAAATCTTGTTCTTAAATTATTTTCACAAAATATTCTTGCAAAGACTAATTATATTAAACAGGCTAAAAAGCAAAAAAGGCTCTCAAAACTGAGAACCTTTTTGCGGACTGGACGAGACTCGAACTCGCGACCCCCGGCGTGACAGGCCGGTATTCTAACCAACTGAACTACCAATCCTTAAATCGAATGCAAATATATAGCAGGTTTTTCAATCTGCCAAATGTTTTTATAAAAAACATTCATTTTTTTTGATTTGTTTTGATTTACAGTTAGATACAATTAAGATTATTTTAAAATTTTGCTTTATTATCACTAAAAATCCTATTTTTACAAGCATGTTTAATGAAGATAATAAAACAGTTTGTGCGGTTTCTTCGCCTTCTGGTGTAGAAGCAATTGCAATTATTAGACTTAGCGGGTCAAAAAGTGCCGAAATTGCAGCTAAAATATTAAATAATCCTAAGAGGTTTCTTGCAAGTGATGCTGGTATTGTTGTAAATTGCAAGAACAAACTCGAATTGTATCAAAAACAAAAACCTACTAATATTCTTAAAGTTGAATTTATTAACAAAGGGCTACCTACAAAATAATGAAAAACAAAGACAATTTAAATATGTTACTTAGTAGTAAATTACACTTCGTATTTTGTATTCAGTCTGGAAATGCCAGATGTAAGCTCCTTAAATGTTTTACTTATAATAATAACGAAGTCATAAACAAGGTGCCGCTGTCTGGGATTTACAGACAACAGAATTGCGTTACGGTTAAGTTTTATGATAAAGCACCCTTTTTATTAGTCATTTTGACTTGTTTTTCTGTTGAACAATATAAAGATAAATCTGCATAATGCAAGGAGGTCTTAATCTCTAATAGCGGAAACAGTAAAGCAACACCAGTTTGGTGTGTGTGTGTGTGTGTGTGTGTACTAGACTTAAGATTGTTAGCCACCGAAAAGCCAAATTTTTTGTCCAAAAATGTCAAAGAGCGTGTTAGATTATTTAGCACAACTACTAATGGCTCATTAGATATTTCGAATATGCATTTTGTAAAATCACTATGCAATGATTTTGAATTAGGTTGTGGATTATCAAGGAGTAAACAAATTCCTATCATGACAATTGACGGCAAAGGCATTCAACCTGATTATTATATTGATGAAACAATTAATACGTATAACTGGGTTGATTTTGCAAATAAAATTTTAAGCAATGAATTTTAACATTTACACAAACAAATTAAATACAGAAACACTCTTGCTGTTCCAAAATAAAGTTTTAATTTCGAGCATTTAAAAATTACTAGATTTTTGAATAATTACAACAATCCAAAAAGAATGAATTGAAAAACAATGAGAGATTATAATAAACACATAAGTATCACATTATCAGCATTATGTAAGGTTTTTAATAATGTCATAAATAGCATACGGAAACACAATATAATCGTTTATTAAAATGTTATCTACAATACAAAAAATCAATTGCTTATGATATTAATGTACCATAATATAGACGATGAAATTGGGTTTAATACAATTTCTACCGAAAATTTTGAAGAGCAAATAAAATATTTAAAATCAAGAACTAAGTTAAGTATTGTTTCAATAAATGATTATTTAAAAAACATAAAACATCAAAAAAATAAAAAAATAGTTACAATAAGTTTTGATGATGCTTATGTAAGTATTAAATCAAAAGTTTTACCCATTATAAAAAAATATAATATTCCAATTATCGTTTTTGTGCCAGTTGGTTTGGTTGGAAAGCATAATACATGGGATACAGTAAATGGGCATAAGCAAATAAATATACTCAACTGGAATGAAATCAGAGAATTGAATAATGAAAATCTTATTACATTTGGAACACATGGCTTAAATCATATCTCGCTTGGTAATGCTGATTTAGAAACTGTTAAAAATGAATTTGAGAAATCTAAAGAAATATTAGAAGCTGAAATAGGTAAAGCAGTAGAATGTTTTTCTTATCCATTTGGACAATTAAAAGATATACCTAAAAAATCACATATATTATTAAAAGAATATGGTTATAAAGCTGGATTCTCAACTATTTGGAATAGAACAAACAAAATTAAAAATCAATATTTACTAAATAGAATAGAAATCCAAAGTACCAATAATATAGAGTCGTTTAAATCAATAATACACAGAAAAATTGATTTTAAATATTATAAACAACAACTCAAAAATTTATTATTCAAATTAAATATACTTAAATGAAAGACAAGAATGTAAAAGAATATTACGAAAAAGAAGCTCGTTGTTATGATAATGAATTTTATATTAGTGAAGGAAAATATCCAACTTTACGATATCGACATAATTACATTCTGAAAATGATTTCTGAAATAGATATTGATGATAATGCAAAAATTCTTGATGTTGGTTGTGGTCCAGGCGAAATGGTAAAAGACCTTGTTCAACTTAATCGAAAAGTTTATGGGATAGATATTGCAAAAGAAATGGTTCAAATTGCAAATGAACGAATCAAGAAAGAATCGATAAATCTTGCTCAAGTTAATATTGCCGAAGGGGATATTGAAAACTTAAATTTTGACGATGATTTTTTTGATGTTATTATATGTTCTGGTGTTGTGGAATACTTAAAAGATGATGTAACTTGGTTATCCGAAATTAAAAGAACACTAAAAACAAATGGATATTTAATTATTAATGTTACCAATAAATATTCTGTGCGTAGGTGGACAACATCGATAATTGAAAAAATAAAATCAAGTAAGTTTTTTTACGGCATTATGAATTTTTTTAAAGAAACAATCCTTAGAAAAGGAAAATTGCATCACTTCCCTTTTAAACCAAGGGTTCATTCTCCTAATAAATTTGATAAATATATGACAGAGAATAATTTTAAAAAAATTAAACATAATTATTTCGATTTTGCAATATGTCCAGCTCCCACAGATACAATATTTAGTTTTATTTCTATTCCTTTAAGAAAATATATGGAGAAATTTAGTGAACGGAACATGATTTTTAATGGAACTGGATATATCGTATTATTTAAAAAAGTATAGTAAATAATCTTAATCAATAAGTATTAACAATATTAAATATTATGCGTCATGCTTGTGGAGACTACAAAATCGAATGTTTACGAACAACTTAAAATTGAATTGAATTTTAATTAAAAAGGGTAAGCCCTTTATTGTTAGGTATATAAACCAACAAACAAATATTATCCTAACTTTGTCCTTATAAATTTGATTAAAATGAACGAGCAAGAATACAATAATTATTGTCGTATAGCAGAAGTTATCGAGTTAGCACAACAAGATTGTATGAAGCAACCAAAACTTGAAGAAATTGCCAAAAAAATTGGTTTAAATTCTGCTGATTTCCAAAAGCTTTTTAACGATTGGGCAGGAGTGGAGCCTGCTAAATTTTTAGAATATATAAATGTTCAATATGCAAAGCAAATTTTGAGTAATTCACAATCTAAACTATTTGAAACTTCATCTAAAACTGAGCCTTTGGGTAATGCAAGATTGCACAATCAATTAGTAGAAATTGTGGAAATGACACCTGAAGAATATCAAAATGATTGTAAAAATCTTGATATAAATTACAGCTTTACTAAAAGCTTATTTGGCTTATTATTAGTTGCTTCTACTCACAAAGGTATTTGTTATTTAGGCTTTTCGGACAACAAACAAATTGTTTTTTCAGACTTGCAAAAACGTTTTTCAAAAGCTAAATTCATTCAACAAGCGGACAATATCCAACAAAATGCTTTGCAAATTTTCACAACAGATCGGAGCAAGATCAATAAAATAAAACTACATCTAAAAGGATCATATTTTCAGTTATCAGTTTGGAAAGCACTTTTGCAAATTCCGATGGGAAGTTTATTAAGCTATAAAGATATTGCGGAAATTATTCAAAAACCAAAATCAGCACGAGCGGTCGGTACTGCTATTGGAAGCAATCCTATCTCTTTTATAATTCCTTGTCACAGAGTTATTCAATCTTCTGGTGCTTATGGTGGTTATATGTGGGGAACAATTAGAAAAACTGCTATTATTGGCTGGGAAGCTGCGAAAGTTAATAGTTTAGATATTGATTAGTAAATAGATGGACGATTTTGTCTTAGATAACAAACATGCCGAATATGGAAAACAAATTGTGTCGGATCAATCCTCTATAATTTTGTCGTCAATTCTATAAAATCTATTCTAATCAGATTTATCTGTTTGGTAGATACAAACTAAAACAAGTGGCTTTAGCCACATTTGTTATTCCATTTTGACAATTCAAATTTCTGCCACTTACTCGCATTTATATTTACTGCGTTAAGCTTCTCAGTGCATCGCGATAGAACAGATGAACTATAGAACTGCAAACAACAGATTTCTCCCTGCGGTCGAAATGACTGCTATTAGAGGGGTTAGGTCGGGGCTTGGTGGCGGCTTTGCCGCCACCAAGCCCCGACCTCCAACATTATTACAACTTGTCATTTCGAGCGCAGAGAGAAATCTGTTATCTTTCGATATAATTAAAACAATTGGCTACTTTTTAATTTGTAATTCCACCGTTCACTCGAAATCTGTTGTACTTCGAGTGTAATTAAAACAATTGGCTACTTTTTAATTTGTAATTCCACCGTTCACTCGAAATCTGTTATCTTTCGATATAATTAAAACAATTGGCTACTTTTTAATTTGTAATTCCACCGTTCACTCGAAATCTGTTATCTTTCGACTGTAATTAAAATAATTTGCGACTTTTTATTTAAATAATCTTCAATTCCACTCCGCTTTCGCTCGCTTACAATCCGAATATTGTTATTATTTATCAGAATATTGCACTAAGGAGACTGAGGAGTCCGCCAACTGGCGGATGTCTCGAGTCTCTGTTGCCTCAATCTTCAATCCGAGTGATATTTTTTCCTTTTCCTATAACCTCATATCTAATTTTCAGTTAATAACAAAAAACATTTACAAAAAATATGTTAGTTTTATAAAAATAATTATCTTTGAAAGATAAAACATAACAATTTTAAGGCATAATTATGAAAAAAACAATCTTAATTCTCATCTCTCTATTTGCAGGCATTACATTGCTGCAAGCTCAAAATCTCGACCGTGTAACCCTTTCCTCCGGTGGTATTTCTAACGAAGGAATAAGTGCAACTATTGGTGAATTGTTTGTATTTTCGATAAATGCTGACGGCATAAGTTTAGATGCTGGTGGGCAAAGCGATGAAGAAGATACAGGCGGAGTACCTGATTTACCAACTGCAAACCCTTTGCAAGTTGAGCAAAAAATGCAAACCATGGTTTATCCAAACCCAGTTGAGGATTTGCTAAATCTACAAATCAACGGACTAAAAAGCGAAACCGTTGCATTTCAAGTATTTGATGCTTTAGGTAAATTGGTTTTGCAACAAACAAAATCAAGTTCAGAAAAGCTATATCAATTAAAAGTGTCCGAATTAACCAGCGGTAATTATTATATCCGTGGATATTCCGTGCTGGGCGAAAACATTGGAGAAATTAAATTTATTAAGTTATAGTCATATAAAACACAAATAAAATGAGAAAATTTTTACAAAAATCAGGATTATTGCTAATAGCAATATTTAGTTTGGGATTAACAAGTTTATTTGCACAAATCCCTCAGGCAATTAATTTTCAGGCAATTGCTCGCGATGCAGAAAGCAACCCAATGGTAAATACCAACATTCAAATTCGTTTGTCGGTAGTTGATTTAACACCCGAAGGCACAGTTGTTTATCAAGAGTTACGAGCTTTACAAACTAATGCTTATGGTTCGTTTTCGTTCCAAATAGGTAGAGATGCAAATTATGTTACTGTTGGAGCATTTGAAAATATCGGGTGGGCTGATGATAGCAAATTTTTAAAAATTGAATATGATCCCACCAACACATTTACATTTAATTTAACTCTTGGTACAATCGAATTTGTTACTGTTCCTTATGCTTTTGCAGCAGAATCTGTGGTTTTTATTGATGCAACTGGAGCAGAAGATGGCGATGTTTTGGTTTATAATGAAACAAGCGGTAAATTTGAGCCAGGGCAACCTAACACATCGAGCATGGAATGGGAAAACATACAAAACATACCTGATTTTGCTAGTGTTGCAACAAGTGGAAGTTATAATGATCTTATTAATTTACCAACATTATTTGATGGTCAATACAGCAGTTTGACTGGTACTCCAGTTGTGCCTGCAGATTTGGAAGATTTAACAGATAACACTAATTTATTGTTTAGTGGAAGTTATAATGACTCAAGTTTCGCACTTGATTCTAAGTGACAAATTTACTGATATTTACTGAATTTGAATCATTTCGGATAAAACTTAATGAATCGCTGTAAAGTATTAAGTTTTCAATAGTTTTCTGCATATCAATGTCGCCAATAATCATTTCCAAAACAGTTAATATTTCAATCATTGCTAACCATATACGTTCATTCAACTTATGTTCAATGTAATTTTGTTTAATATTCTTGAACATCCCTCCAATAGTTTCGTAGGCTTGCATTCTGTATTTAAGACTTACTAAAAGGTATTGAATCATTGTGACTGTTGTTTGCGCTATTTGCACATCAAAATTAGTTGACTGACTTTTTCCTAAACCAAGTAATTGTTTTGCTTCCTTAAAGAATACTTCGATAGTCCATCTAATATTATAGATCTCCATTGTTCTAACAAAAGTCAAATTTGTATTGGTTGACACGATTGTGTGCCAAGCTCCATTAACGCCTCGTTTGGTAATAAAGATACTAACTTTAATTCCTTCTAATTCAGTTATATAATGATGATAATAAAGATTCATTGATCTTGATCTTTTTGCTTTTGTTCCTTGTTTTCTTAATTGTTTAATGCTTACTTCTTTTCCTTCAACTAAGACCTTGCTATTGTATTTGTACATCCCGATAACATGAATTCTTTTATTTATGGACAAGAATTTCTTTATTAAACTCATAGAGGTAAACCAGCTATCAAATAAGATATAATCAACTGCTATCTTTCGTTGATTTATTCTACGGAACATCTGAACAATTACATCTGTTTTCTTAGAATTTAATTCTTTAAAACGCTTGTAAACTGGCGATTGAACCTCTCTACTTGATTTTTTTTGTTTCTTTAACTCCTTCTTTGAAAGTCCATACTTCTTTATTTTGTTTTCCTTGTTTTCACGATGAAAGCTAAAATCAACTGGAATAAATACACTCGAGTTCCAGTAACCCGCTACCAGAAGCTTATAACCAAATATAAAATGTTTAGTTACATGATTATGTATTTTAGAGATTCCTTCTATCTTTCTACCCCTTTTTTCAATATCGGTGTCGTCAAAGATTAAACATTTAACATCATCCTTAGAAGCAGAAAATTTTTGATCAAGTGCGATATAGCGTTTAACAAACAAAAGTAATAGGTTGCGCCAGTTTATTTTCTGATTTGATAAAGCTCTATAATAAACATCTTTTTGCCCTTTTGATTTGGGAAGAACACTATCACTATGCAATGAACCAACGTTTTTAATATCCATAAATGGAAGAACTAATAATACTTTCAGGATATCCCAAAAAGGAACGCCACTTGCCTTAACTGATGAAAAAAGTTTTGAAGTTTTAGAAAATTTAAAAAGCTCGAGATGTTTTAAAAAGAATTCGGGTTGTGTCCAATTATTGCGAAAAAATATTTTTATTTCTTGAATTTTAATAATATCTTTGTTTTGTAGCATATTTGTATTTTTGTTGTTAGTACCATAAAGATACAGTAAATCCAGCACTTGTGCAAGATTTGTATGCTACTTTTTTAATTTATTTTTGCACCGAAACACTAGTGCTTATTGGGTGCGAAACTTGAG
>JAQVOR010000107.1 GCA_028702535.1 Bacteroidales bacterium | reverse complement strand
AGGTGTAAAATTGAAATTATTATTATGGCAATGGATTTTGCGACATTATTCTTTAGTTAATATTTTTCCGCAGGTTAGCCTGAGTAGATTGAATAAAAACTTACCTTCATGTTTGAACGAATATTATTTTGCATTAGCTATAAGAGGAGATTCTGCACTTCCATTTTTTACAGTATATGACTTGCGCGATAAAAGTTTAGATATTAGTTCTTATTTTAGATTGGCATCGGAAAATAATATTGCTTTTGGAATTCAATCAAGTCAAAATGCTCTTGATGAACAATCGGGATATTTAAAAATAGGAAAGCCAGAAAATTTCGCATTAAGAATTAGCAAATTGTTATCTTATTATTTAAGTGAAAATCCAGATAAAAATCTTCCATTATGGGCTTTGAGTATAGATCACGCATCTGCAAAAATGAACAAGACAAAATCATGGACAAAGAATTTTATAAAATCTGCTTTTTCTAAAGGTATGATTACTTCAATTTGCCTTGACCTTGAAAGTGCAATAGAAAAAGATGACATCAATTTTAATGTAATAGAAAAGTTGATGGGGGATTGGCTTTCAGTTATTCCCGAATATGTTGATATGGAAATCACAACTGGAGAGAATATAAATCAAATAGGGATTAAAGATTTTGAAAACTTATGCAAGATAATAGCTAATTTGATGAGTAAACGAGATTGGGATAAATCTACTTTTTTGATTGGTCCTGCCCTTGGAACTGTCCATCATTTTAGGAGCGATAATACAAATCCTGAAAAATCATTGAAAGTTTTTAATGCAACTGTATTACATGGAAATAATGGCAATGTATTACATGGCACATCATTTACAGAACTTGAAGTTGTTAGGAGTTTTGTGAAGAATAAGTGTGTCCGGATTAATTTTGCTGGACAATATTTAAGGCTTGTTATATCAAGCCTACCTAAAAGTGTCGTGGCTAAATTTGGAACTAATCAATTTGAATGGAAAACTTCTTTTGCGAAAAACAAAAGTGATTTAGATAATTTAAGTAGTAAAGATTATTTAAATATTAATAAAAATATTGAACAGCTTTTTTTAAAACATAATTTAGTTATGAATAATCCAGAACTTGATAAAGAAAGTTCCGATTATTTCCGGCATCCAGTTATAGATATTCCAGAGGATTTATTAGAAAAAATTTCACAAAACTGTTTTAACCACCAGGAAATCTTCGAAAATGCCACTAACACTAAACCAATTTTGTTCGCATCAATGATTGAAGTTCCAGATGATGAATTTGAAGAAAATCTTGCAAAATTAGTTTGGGAGGCTGGGATTAAAAATTTTCATGTCGATGTTGGCGACGGGGTTTTTATACCGAGAATAATCTGTGGTCTCAATAAACTGAGTTATCTTATTGAGAATTTTCCAGATGTTTCAATACATGTGCATATAATGGCTAATTCTCCACATTTAAAAAAGGAGGATGGATTTTCCTTAATAGAACAATACGCTAAAAATCCAGTAAAAGTGATTTATTTACATCAAGAAAGTTTTAAATCTATATCTGATTTTAAAATTGCTATAGAACAAATAGTTTCTAATAATATTCAGGTCGGCATTGTTTTCAATCCAGATACCATTTATACAGATACTAAGTTTGACCTTATACGTGAAAATAATATTCATTACATTCAATTTATGGGCGTTTTTCCTGGACGGGGTGGACAAAGCTTTATTTCTGAGGTTCTTAATAACGTAGTAAAATTTAGATTAACAGCAAAGCTTTATAAATATGATTTGAAAATTGAAGTTGACGGCGGCTTGACTAAGGAGATTATCTCGAAATGTAAAAATGCTGGTGCTAACTTCTTATCAGGTTGGTCAATGTTTTTAATTTATGGGAAGAACAATATTGCTAAGATAATAAAAGAACTCTTGTATGAAATATAATCTGATTATCCCATCAGTTGGTACAGGTAAACGATATGAAAATGCTGGTTATCTGATTTTTAAACCTTTAATTGAAATTTTTGGAAAGAAGATGATAGAGTATGTGACCGACTCGTTTCCTATAGAAATAAATGTGATAATTATTGCCGCAGATTCAAAAAAAAAATTATTAAGTAATATAACCTTCCCTAAAAACTATTATTTGTTATATATAGAAGATCATAAAAATGGACCTGCATACTCTATACAAAAAGCATTACCTATTTTGAACTCAGATGAAGCATTTTTTGTCGCATATAATGATATTGTATGGGATTGGGATTTTGAATTGCTCATGGATTATATTACAGTAAATAATCCAGATGGTTTAGTTTTTACTCATCAGGGGTTTCATCCACATTTATATAATAATAATTTTTCTGCATTCTGTAAAACTGAAGGTAACGAAATTATAGAAATACGAGAGAAATCTAGTTTCACTAATGATTGGATGAATGAGAATCTGTCTGTAGGGGTATTTTATTTTAAAAACAAAAAGATTCTAAAAGATTCAATTAATTCAGTAATTAATAATAAGCAAAGAGTTGCATCTGAGTATTATCCGAGTCTTGCATTTAATTATCTAATTAGTAGTGGGTTAAGGGTAATTAAATATGACGTTTCTAACTTCGTTCATTGGGGAGTGCCAGAGCAACTTGAAGATGTGTTACATTGGGAAAGGGTATTTAATAATGAAAACTTGAAACATGAAATAAAAATTTGTATGATGATGTGTGGAACTGGAGAAAGGATGAAAGTCGTTTCAGAAGTTAATAAAGCTGGGATTACAATCCAAGGTGATAAAATGTGTAATTATGTCTTTAAAAAGTTTAACAGCAAAAATAATTGTTTGATTGTAAATGATGATACACTCTCTTTAGCAGAAGGAGAGGCGGAGATAATAAATATTCATGTTCATACTAAATCTCAAACAGAAACTTTATTACAGGCATTTTCTTTTGTGCTGAACACAAAAAATATAATTTTTACATCAAACGATTGCTTTGGATTTATCGATTCTCATAAATTGTTGGAGTTGTTGGATTCAGATTTGGTATTGTTTGGATTCAAAGCATCACTTTTGCAACAGAAACAGGACAGCTCTCATACATATTTTGAAACAGATGGGGATTTGGTTTCAGAAATCCTTATTAAAACTAAATCAAAAACTGGCTTTGGGCTTGCTGGCTTGTTCTATGTTCCTGACGGTAAAATATTTCAATACTTGTCAGATTTGGATTTGCAAATAAATCATAGTTTTGATCATTTTGCAAAATATTTATTAAGTATTGGGAAAAGAATTAAATTTATAATAATAGAAGATTATGTTCATTTAGGGACGCCTGAAGAGTATAAGGAGTTTTTATTTTGGGAAAAAAAGCATGAAAAAAATTAAAGTAATATTATTATTATTATTCGGATTTGCACTTTCTTTATTATTTGCCTGTAATAAAGAAGAAAGAACGTTTTTATTATCTAATCCAGAAAAAAATATTTTTGAAATCCGTAATGATGGAAATAAAGATGCTGAGTTTTCTATGACAATAAATGGTATGGATATGAATACTGAAAAAAATATCATTTCTTACATTCAACAGATGGAAGATGAATATCCAGAAGAACCTTTAGAAATGAAAGCTTTTCGTTTTGTGCGTGATTATACATGGCACGATGATTTGGTAACAAAGTATAATTGGGCATATTCTCCTTATGTATTAGTAAATTCTATGGGAGGAGGACTTTGTGGATTTAGATCAGCAGTCTTAACAAATATTTTATTAGAATTGGGATTTGATGCAAAATCATGGTCTTTAGAAGGACATGTGGTTACGGAAGTTTTTTCTGAGAACAAATGGATATTGTTAGATTCGGACTATGGAGTATATTATTATAATAAGGATAAAAGAATAGCTTCATATTCAGAGCTTGTCTATAATCCAGCGTTGATAACAAACCCAATAAATCCGATTTTGGATACAGATAACGTGCGTTTTATTAAAGTATATTCTGGGGAAATGGCTGAATTGTATTACACTATTGATGATAATGTGGAGTTTGACACAAAATATGAGTCCGCATTAAAATCTAGTGAATTATGGTTTTATATCCCAGCAAATGCTAAAATGACTTTCCCTGTAAATAAAGAATTACAGGGTACATATTACGCTTATGCACAATTGGATTTGCCAGCTGATTTTATTGGGCGATTGCCAATGCCATTAGTAATTGCCGGATTTGTAGGTAATGGGTTAATTGAATATCAAGGAGAAAAATATTATACAGATGGTTTTGAGGCCGTGGAGTGTATTTATAAAAACCCGAAAATTAATTGGGAAATAGAAATTATAGAAAATAATAATGGACTTGGGGTAATATATTATATAAATCCGTTGTTATTTGGTGCGAAAGAGAAAAACGAAATTTTTCTTAAAGGATCTAATCTACAAGGAATAAACATCTGTTTCAGTAAAAATGAGAATATCTCATTGATTTTGCCTTATCAAAAAGATTTACTATATAAAAAACTTGATTCAATTGTACGTGATATTAATACACTTGCAATAACCGAAAATAGTGAATTCAATACAACTTTTTTAATTGAGTATTTTAAATTATTTATAGAAAAGCTCAGAGAAGATGAGGTTTTAAAAAATAATGTTGATTTTGAAGGATTTGAATTTGATTGTGATAGTATAGTAAAGGTTTTTAGGTTAGATTCACTCACAGATTATTCTTTATTTTTAAAACCAGAATATGCTGTCCCCTCATTAAGGCAAATGTTAAAAAATCGATTAAAAAGGATGCCGCAATTTGAAAATATACAAATATAATATTGAGCTTGTACCTGAAATTTTACAGATTCCAGGAATGATTTCCATAAATGAAAGAAAATTTTTGTTTCAATATGGACTTGAACAATATCGTGGCTTAGGTAAAATAATTGATTTGGGATGTTGGTTAGGTGCGACAACAATTTCATTAGCTGCAGGATTAAGTAAAAATTTAAAATGTGGTGAAAAAAACAAAAATGTTGTTGCTTATGATCTTTTTACTTGGGATCAGTCATACAATAAGCACATTAAAGGTAGTCGTTTTGAAAATCTCAAATTGTATCATAATATTGTTGAAATTAAAAGAGATATAATTAAGGCTCGTTGGACTGGGGAAAAGATTGAATTCTTACTAATAGATGCAATGAAAACACCAGTAGTGACTAGGGCAATTATTGATGAGTTTTATTCATGTTTAATCCGTGGGAAATCTTTTGTTTATCATCAGGATTTTGATCATTACTTAACTCCGTGGGTACATATTTTGATATATTTGCATAAGCCATATTGTAAGCATATTCACGATGTCTCTCGAACAGGTGGTACTGTATTCAAAGTCGAAAAGTCTATTCCTAAATCTGTTCTTGAAATTGATTTTATGAATGTTGATGAAAGTTTTGCAGACAATGCTTTTAAATTTTGCATTTCAATTGCTTCTGAGTTAAAGCGAAATGGAATTGCTGCTGCACAAGTAATGTATTATATTTATCAGCGAAAATTTGAAAAGGCATTTATAGTTTGGACTGATCATCTTTTGAGGAATTATGAGTTAAGTTTAGATTTTATTGAAGTAAAGAAAATTTTTGACAAATTAGTTTTATTGAAATGATAAAATTCTCAATCATATTGCCTTGCTATAATGAGTCAGAAAATATTATAGACATTCTTGAGCGTTTTGGATCAATTATTAATGTTTCTGATACTGAATTGATTCTTGTAAATAATGGATCTGAAGATGATACTGCTCTGATTCTTGAAAATAATCTTTATAAATATAAATTTGCTCGTAGAATTGATATCCCTATAAATATTGGGTATGGTTTCGGCATAATTAATGGGTTAAGAGCAGCTCACGGCAATTGGATAGGCTGGTCGCATGCTGATATGCAAACAGATCCAGCAGATGTTGTCAATGCTATCAATATTTGTCGAAATTATTCAGATACAGAACATTTATTTATAAAGGGCGAACGAAACGGTAGAAGTGCTTTTGCTAAGCTATTTAGTAAAGGGATGAAAGTTTTTGTACGAATAATACTTAAACAACAACTTACTGAAATTAATGCACAGCCAAATTTCTTTAATGCTAAACTATTAGATTTTATTAAATGTCCTCCAAATCATTGGGGTTTGGATCTATATTTTTACTATATTGCAAAAAAAGCAGAGTTTAATTTTGAAAGAATCCCCGTTTTATTTCCTAAAAGAAAATATGGAAAGTCGAAATGGAATAAAGGTGTTTTTTCAAGAATTATGTTTTCTTTAAAAATATTAATTTATTGTTTCGAAATTAGAAAAAATGAAAATAATAAATCATAGAATTAATACAATTGTTGAACTAAAGAATATCCCCTGCGAAAATGGGGTGGAAATTGATGTACGTGATTTTGGACGTAATATAGTTTTGGCTCATGACCCTTTTGTGGGTGGAGAATTGTTGGAAGATTTTGTTAAACATTATAATCATTCTACCTTAATTATTAATTCCAAAAGTGAGGGAATTGAGTTTAAGGTAATTGAACTTCTTGAAAAATATGATATTAAAGATTTCTTTTTCTTAGATAGTTCTTTTGCGATAATCAATAAATTTATAAAAATTGGGGAAACAAGATTTGCGGTAAGGTTTTCTGAAATAGAAAGTATTCAAAACGCTATAAATTTAAAATCTAAATCAAATTGGGTGTGGGTTGATTGTTTTTTGTCAAATCCATTAAATAAACCAAGTTTTGATGCTCTAAAAAATGCAAACTATCAAATCTGTTTTGTCTCGCCCGATTTGGTAGGTAGATCAAATGAAATTGCCCAATACATAAAGTATTTTAAAGAAAAAGAAATAATACTTGATGCAATTTGTGTTAAAAAAGAAAATGAATATTTATGGAAAATTTAGTTTTATATTGTTTGGCAATCCCTTAGGGTTTGGCAACCCTTTAGTTATTATTAAATGTTTTTGTTCTTTTTCACTTCAATAACCGATTCCCAAATACTCCAATCCTTATTTCCCCACTCATGATAAATATGCAATAGATTGGGGTAAAAAACTGTTTTAAACCCATCGAATGTATAGCCTTTGTCTTTATCCCATGCAATATTATTATTGGCAAATTCAGTTATCCAATTAAATTCTTTTGGAATATTGGGATGGTTTTCTAAGCCAAATTTCCAAACTGTAAGTGCTAAAGTCCCTTGATCACGGGTTTTAGTGTATGGGTTTGAAAATTCTTTTATGGTTTGAGTGTGCCAATAGTTTAAAAATTCTGTTGATGAATCATTAAATAAAAAGACTCCGCCGTTCCAATGCTGCCAATCATTGGGGATTTTTACTCCGTACTCTTTTTTCAAATATTCATTGAGATGATTACATACTGGTGCTTTGAATTCAAACTTTTTTCCGTCTTTAGTCTCCCATGAATTATCTTCTTTGTTAAATTTTATACCCGAAGTACCCCATAATCTTTTTTCATAATATGGATAGTCAAACAAAACAATTTCGTTATCAGAATTATACCAGCATTTGTTGGTTTTCTGAAATCTGTAGTTGTGAAAATAAAATGTTTTTACAGGAAGCAGATATCTTTGGATTAAATATTTTATGTTTTTTAAAAAATATTTAAAAGGAGAGTTACGATGTTTTACAAAAATTGATAAAAGCTCTTCAGTTTGTTTCTTTATATGCGAATCGGTAAGATTAATTTTTCCAAATAATTCGGAAAGTTTGTCGTTGAAAATATCTTCTTCTTTTAGATTCTCCTCAACACAATTGCAGTTCATTGCATGTGGGCTAAATTCTTGCATTATACAATGATCGGCTGCAAATGTAATAGGACTTTGAAAATGTTCAAAAACTTTATCAACTTCTGAATTTATTGCTACAATATCTCCGTCCAAATAACAGTAATTATTATCTTTTTTAAGATGTTTATTTAATCCAGTTTTAATAAAAATACTTGCTTGGTGGTTATCAAATTCAGTTGGGGTATCTATGTTTATGATATTGTCATGATTTATTTGAATTTCATTGCGTTTTTTGTCGGTAAGAACAATTATTTCGTTTTTTGAGAAATGGCGTAGGAATTTTAACGAAAAGTTTAACTCTTCGATATGTTCTTTTCGACCACAAACTACAAAAACAAATTTATTCATATTATAGGTTCTCAGTTCTTGTTAATTCAAAAAAGTTCATTGCAATATTAGTAATTTCTAAGTTGTTTAATCCAACAATTTGCATATCTTCAATTTGTTTAGCAAAATTCAGTTTCGTAATCTCTGCTGATTTTTCATGCGAAACTTTTATAATGTCCGGAATGCTATTTATTATCTCATCAATTACAGATTTGTTGTTTTCTGTTATTGCCTGATATAATAATTCTGTAATAGTTTCTTTCTGTATTGTGACCGATAGGGCTTCTCTGGTAATTGCAGCTTTATGCCAATGCTTGATAAGATTAATTAGACCGTTCAAGGCTGCTTTGTTTTTGATTTCGATATCAGAGTTTGATGGTAAAGTGTTAAGATACTTTTCATAGACTTGAATAAGCTCCGACAAGTAGCTTTCTGGTATGTTTTGCAAGCTGAGATTATCGGGCTTTTCAACTTGATTAAAATAAATAGTACATTTATTATTATTGGCAAACTCAATGATATCGGGAATCTCAAACCTATTAATTCTCAATGGACAAACCGAAATCTGCATTGTGTGAGATTTTCTTTTCATATTATCGTTGAATATTTGAAAATTATTCAAAACCTCTTTCAGATTGCCACCCTGCCTAATTTTTGAATATGTTTCGTCATTTACTGAATCAATCGAAATTACAGTTCTAAACTTATCATTTCTTAACAACTCAGTAATTTTTGCATTATATACACTACCATTGGTTTGTACATTGATAAGACATTTTTTATTGTTCTTTAGTAAATATTCCCATATATCGTAGTAAATATTTATGAGGAAAGGCTCGCCACCGATAAAGTTTGCATATTCGATTTTTTTTAGATTTGGTTGTATTTCGGATAGGAATGACGAGTTGTAAATTTCATTTGTTGATTGCTTGTTCTGTTCACACATTATACAATTAAAATTGCAAACATGCGACAGCTCGAAATCAATTCTTGTTATATAAGGTTTAATTTTTTGGTTTTTATACCCATTTGCCAATAGCCCGCTAAAATTTTCATTCAGAAGATTATCGTTACATGTTTTACAACCTAATAAGAAATTATTATTTTTCAAGTATTTTTGGTGTAATTTTCGTGGTGTGGAATTTAATATTTTCTTAATGCTTTGTTTAGGGTATTTGCCATAATGAAAAGATGATTTATTTAGACAACAAGCTCCAACTTCTCCGTCAGGATGGAAATACATCGAAGTAAATGGTGCACGACAAATGATTTTTTCATTTGAAATCTCACGATAATACTTTTGCAGAATATCTTCTGGAATAGATGGAACTATTTTCGATTTTTTGCTAAATTTCATCTGTTATAACCCATTTATTAAACCACTTCTCAAATACTGCAATTTTCCATAAACGCCAATGGTCTTTTTCTTTTAAATATTTTTCAATTGTTTCTTTATTGATAATCTCATGATTGACTAATTCGCAATTTTCAAGATTCTGTTTATACCACTCAAAGTCTTTGTAATAAATATCTGGACCTACAAATCCTTGTTTCTTTCTTGATAATATTTCTTTGGGTAAGCCTTTCTTCAGGATTTTATTTAGAATAATTTTCTGTTTTTTCTTGTCAAAATAAACTTTCGAATCGAGATTTAGTACTTTTTCACAAATTTCTGTATTTAAAAATGGCACTCTAACTTCTAATGAATTTGCCATACTTGCTCTATCAACTTTAGTTAAAACAAGTTCGCCCATAAAACATTTAATATCCATTTTCTGGAAACGTTTTGGCGTTGGAGTATTTTTGTCAAAATGTGTTTTATAAAACCAATTTGTATCGGTAGGGATTTTATCGTGAAATTTGGGATTAAGTAATAATTTCAATTCTTTAGCATCAAATTCACCCATTGCCATTGCTTTTGCGTAGCTTTCAACATCAAAGTGGTTTTCAGGAATATCCCATCCCCATTTTTTTGCTTGTTTAAGTTCTTTCTTGCTAATTTCCCAAAGATATTCTCTATGCCAAGTGTATCCTGCAAAAATTTCATCGGCTCCCTCGCCAGAAAGAACTGCTTTATTCGACTTAGAAGCAAGCTTACTAACTAAATAAGTTGGGATAATTGAAATGTCTGCAATGGGTTCATCATAATAATACATTAAATCATCTAATAATTCTAATGATGTATTATCTAATATTTGTGATGTGTGATTTGCACCGTATTTTTTTGCAACAATTTCAGCAAATCGATGTTCACTTTTATCCCAATCTTTGAAACCTATAGTGAATGTATTAATGTTCTTGTCAATTTCGGACATGTATTTTACAATTGCACTAGAATCAAATCCTCCACTAAGAAATGAGCCAATTGGAACTTCGCTATGTGTATGTGTTTCAATAGATTTTCTTAACAATTCATCAACTTCCTTAACTAATTTTTTTTGAGAATATTTGTTGTCGTTAAAGTCAAACTTATAATATTCTATTTTCTCTATTTCAAAATGATTATTGATAGTTATATAGTGGGCAGGTTCAATTTTGTAAATATTTTGGAATATTGTTTTAGGTGATGGAACGTATCTGTATGAAAAATAATCACACATTGAAGTTATGTCAAGCTCTCTTTTTATATTTCTATTCTCGATTATAGCTTTTATTTCAGAAGCGAAAATAATCTGATCATTATCTAAATAGTAATATAGAGGTTTTATCCCAAATTTGTCTCTGGCAAGAAATAGTTTTTGGTTTTTTTCATCCCACAGCCCGAAAGCAAACATTCCTTCAAGCATATTTATCATATCTGTGCCCCATTCTTCGTAAGCATGAATAACAACTTCTGAATCTGTTTCTGATTTAAAAATATGATTTTTTGCTTTGAGAATTTCACGTAATTCAATATAATTATATATTTCTCCGTTAATTGTCAGCCAGATTGTTTGATTTTCATTGCATAGTGGTTGCTTCCCACTTTCGCCTAAATCGAGAAATGACAAACGTCTGTGTCCTAATGCGATGTCGTGGTTTTCCGAAAAATAAGACCCAAAGCCATCGGGACCACGGTGAGTTAAGCAGTCGCGTATTCTGTTGAAAAGCTCCCTGTCAATGGGAGTGTTTTTACTCCACCATCCCGTTATTCCGCACATAGTAATAGTCGTCT
>JAQVOR010000231.1 GCA_028702535.1 Bacteroidales bacterium | reverse complement strand
GTTTAAAATGCTTACAATAAAACTTTTAACAATATTGGCCTCTTCTGTTTTGCTAATTGCAATAAAAAGAGTTAATGAAGCTAATGCTTCGTTGCTTATAATTGTTTTATTATCATTGTTTGTAAGTACTTTATTTCTATCTAAAAAATAAACAAAACAAGCTGCAGCAATACGCTTATTGCCATCAACAAAGGAATGGTTTTTTACGATAAAATATAGAAGATTAGCTGCTTGTTCTTGAATGGTAGGGTACAGTTCTACTCCATTAAAAACTTGTGCTATTTGGTTTATTGAGCTTTTAAAACTGTCGTCTTTAGGTTTGGCAAATAAATCACTTTCAAAATCGGAGTACATTGTGTTGATAAAGTTCATGTAATCTTCATAAGTAGGAAAGATGGTTTCATGTTCTGTGTTTCCTTTTGTATCGAGTGTTTCGTGGTCGTAGTCGTCAAGCAATTCCAATCCTTTTGCAAAAATATTAAGAATCTCATTTTCATGGCTTTGGTTTTGCGCTTCTATGACACGACTAAGTATTTGTATGCCTGTTTTTAAATGTCTTACTTCTTGTTGTTTTTCGAGTAAGCGTTTTTCGTTAATGGCATAACCTTTTATTAAGTAATCTTTTAATTGATGAGTAGCCCAAATTCTAAATTGTGTTCCTCTAACAGAATTTACTCTATATCCAATGGATATAATCATATCGAGGTTGTAATGTTCTATTTCCCTTGAAACCTGTCGTTTTCCTTCTTGACGAACTATCCGGAATTTCCGGACAGTTGAATTTTCAGGTAATTCTCCTGTGCTGTAAACGGTTTTTATATGTTCGTTAATTGTGCGTACATCTTTCTCGAAAAGCTCAGCCATTTGCTTTTGTGATAGCCAAAGGCTTTCTTCTTCATATTTAACCTCAACAATTGTTTGTTTATTATCGCTTTGATATATTGCTATTTTATTTTGAGTTTCTATCATAGCTTCACTGCCTGTATTTGTTTCATTAAATCATTTGCTTCTTCATTTAAACTTGCTAAGTCTGAGTGTATTTCTTCCATTCGTCCTTTGTAATCAAAGTCCATATCGATATCAATGCTAACGCCAACATAACGACCAGGAGTTAGGCTATAATCTTGCTCAATAATTTCTTCGATATCTACTATTTTGCATAAGCCTTCTTTATCTTCGTAAGTTCCATTTGGAAATTGTTCGTTAAACCAGCCTTCGGCTCCGCTCAGGCTGCTTTTACTCAATCCAAAATTAGCTTCATTGCCACGGAAAAGGTTTAATATTGCTGTTAAACCATATAAATGTTCATCGCTAAAATCGTTAATTGTTGTTGTAACTTTACGAAAGGTGTTACGTGCATCAATCATTAGAATTTTATTCTTATTTTCTTTCTTTTTGCCTTTGTTAAAGAACCACAAATGGCAAGGCAAACTACGAGTGTAGAAAAAATTATTGCTAACAGAAACAATGCACTCTACATCGCCAGTTTCAATAAGTTTTTGACGTATTATCTTTTCAGCATTTCCTGCATCTGTTGCCGAAGATGCCATTACAAAACCTGCACGGCCATTATCATTTAGGTAACTATGAAAATATTGGATCCATAAATAGTTTCCGTTTCCAATTGTTCCTTTGCCGGTAAGTGGTGCTCCAAAAGGCAATCTATCGTCTTCTGCTAGAAATTTGTTTTTTGCATCAACTTTGTCAACATTAAACGGAGGATTAGCCATTACAAAGTCACACTTTCCCGTTAAATTATGAGGATTTGTGTAAAAGCTATTGCTTTCAATAATTTTACCTTCTATACCATGAATGGCAAGGTTCATTTTTGCAAGTTTAGCATTATTGCTTTTTAGCTCTGTTCCGTAAACGGTAATTGCTTCGTTTACGCTTGTGTCTTTCGAATGGTCTTTAATAAAATGAGCTGTCTGCACAAACATTCCTCCCGAGCCACAAGCAGGATCGTGTACAATTCCGTGATTTGGTTGAATAAAATTCACAATTAGGTTTACAAGCGAAGGCGGAGTAAAGAATTCGCCTCCCTCCTGTGCTCCGGCACCTTGCATAGAAAATTTCATTAGGAAAAACTCATATATCCGTCCAAAAACATCGCCCTTAGCTTTGCGTACTGCATCTTTATTAAAAACACGCACTAAATCGCGCAATAACTTATCTTCAAATTCCTGATATGTTTTTGGCAAAATTCCCGCTAAATCAGGATATTCAGCTTCGATAAGTTTCATTGCATTGTTTATTGCCTCTGCAATATCTTCACTTTCGGGTAAAGCAGCCAGATAATCGTATTTTGCTTTTTCAGGTAACTTAATTGCACCAGCTGCAGCATAATCATCATTTGTAGCTTCTCGCTTTTTACCTGTTCGTGGATTTAGAGGTAAATTCTTATCTACTTGTATTTTGGCGTCTTCGTAACGATTTTGTGCAAAACGTAATAACACAAGGCCTAATAATGGATCTTTATATTCGGCAGCTGTAAGTTTAGAGTTCCCTCTTAGCTCATCGGCTGCATCCCACAATTCTCGCTCTAAATTCCTTATTTCTTCTTGATTCATTCTTAAATAATATGTTAATTTTCTCAATAAATATTGGTACTCTCAAAAATAGTAAAGATTTTGAAAGTTACATAATAGAAAGGGTGATATTTTTTGTATTTTATAATCTTTGAATTTGATTGTTTTAATATTATCAGATTATTGTTTTTCTTTATTATCACATCTATTTCAAGGTCAAGAGTTTATTTCTTTCCGGATATACTCTTCTAATTCCTCCTTACTAGGCAATGCCACCATATATTTT
>JAQVOR010000013.1 GCA_028702535.1 Bacteroidales bacterium | reverse complement strand
GTGGTCCCACTAGGGCATGATCCTAGGACCCCCTGATTATGAGTCAGGTGCTCTAACCAACTGAGCTATGGGACCCATTGTTTTTAAAAAAACAAGACTGCAAAAATATGTATTTATTTTAAATATGCAAAATAAATATTTTATTTTATATGTTTACGTTTAATTTTTCTGCTATTTGCTTTAATTCCGTTTCTGCTTTATCTTTATCACGAAATTTTTTAAGTGCTAAAATTGATGAGCCTTTTTCGTTTATAAGCATTATTCGAAAGTCTTTTACTGCTTGTGTTTGCGATTCATTGGATTGATTAAAACCTAAACGTTTACGTGCTGTTTTTTGAATTATCAAACTCATTTCGGGTTTGATTTCTGTCCAATAACCAATTTTAAAAATGCCAAAAATATTATTTGAAAATTTTGCTCGCTTATTAGCAAAATCTATTTTTGTGCTTGTACTCGAAAATGCCAAAAAAATACCGACAACTACAGTGGTTAAACCAATCCAATTGTAAAAACATGAATAAATACCAAACAGAAGGACTACTATTCCTGCAAAAACTCCAAATGGACCAAACGTGTTGTCAAGTTTGTTATTAACTAGCATATTTATTTTTTTTGTAAATATATAATTTTTTTTTGAAATTATTATTCTTCGATAAAAATCTAATATTGAATTATACAGTAATGAGATTTCTCTCGTGTGTCTCTAAGAGCAACTAAACCTCTCCAAAAATCCCTAAGTTAAGTATAAAAATATATTCCCATAATTTGATAATATTTTAAAAACCACTACCATTGTATATACATGAAAACAGTTAGTATGTTCTGGCTATATGTGTTTTTGTATAAAGTAGGTCGTTTTAATCTAGATGTTTAAACAAAAATTATAATTTTGTTAAGGTATTTAATATGTTTTAACATGAGAAAAGCACTGATAATATTTGTTTTGGTAGGACTTATAGTTAATGTGTATTCGCAAAATAAGCTTCCGTATCCTATTATATTTGTGCATGGATTAGCTGGTAGTGAAAATACTTTTGGTGAAACATTAGAGTATCTACGCGATCATGATAATCTTGGCGAAATAAATGTGTTTGATATTGTTTTAAATGCTGATGATAATACTGAAACTTCGTTAATGTTTGAAGATGTAAAGTGGGCGGATTTTATTTTTGATGATACAGAAATAAAACTTGGGCGAAGAAATTTTGTTAGTAGTATTAGTGATTATGTACACGAATGGACAGATTCAAATCTTTTTGCCTTAAATTTTAAAGAAGAAAATATTGATGGTGCTCATAGTTTTTTTGGTGATCATTTTGATCAAAGTAATGAATCTGCAATTTTTAAACAGGGATATGCACTAAATAAAATGATACAGGAGGTTCTTGATTATACTGGTGCTGAAAAAGTTATTTTAGTGGGGCATTCTATGGGTGGTTTGTGCATACGTGAATATCTGCAAAGAACAGACGAGAGTAATGTTCATGTAAATTGGATTGACCCTACCACCGAAAATGGACACAAAGTCGCACGTGTTATTACAGTTGGAACGCCGCATCTTGGTGCTAACACATCTCTTGACCCAACAAAATCAGAACTGCCCAACGCATTAGGCATTACAGAAGCAAACAGAGACTTACTCTACGAATACAATAATTATACTTTCTGCGAAGGGTATCCACAAGGTATTTACTTGTTTGGAGGGAACGAGAATTGTATTAAAGGTGAAGGCGGTCTTTTTGGAAATAGCACCTTTAAAAATGTCGATATAAATTGTAACGGGAGCGAAACTGACGATATTATTGGGGTAAATGAAAGCCCCGAAAGTTTTTCATATAATCCAGAAATGCCATTACCCACAAATATCAAATATACGTACATAACATCTATTTGGATTGGCTGGGATGTTGGACTAATTGGTGATGGTGCTGTAGCAATTGATAGACAATGGCTTTATGATGAAAATAATAATCCCGTTCCGCTAGGAATTACAGACACATTACTAACTAATGTCTTCCACACAAGTATTCCAAAAGAGCCTTCTACGGTAATACGTGGTATGGATGAACCAAATTCATTCTCGCTAGCTTACGGATTAAATTTGAATCAAAAAACTATTGGATATATTACCTATCAACAAGACGGAATTAGTTTGGACGAAGATGTGTTTAGACTTCGATGTGAGGAAAACAGTACTATCGCATTTGTTTATAATGGCGAAGAATCGGGAGTTAATATAATTGAGTTTTATGATTTGAATGAAAATTTGATATTATCGAAAGATATTATTAATAGTATAGATACTACATTTGTTACTGTTCCTGCAACTGATAACGAAATTTATGTGAAACTGATTGGTAATGCGACTTCTACAAGCTGGGAAAATCCTTATAAAATTCATTCATATCCTGTTGATATTACAAACAATCCAATAAACAATTATATCACAGCAAGCATTTTTCCAAATCCAGCAAGCGGCTTAGTTACAATAAAAGTATCTGACAAGCAGTTATGCAAATTGAGTATTTATAATAATAATGCTGCCAAAGTTTTTGAGACAGAAATAAACCAAAATAAAGAATTTGACTTTAGTTTTTTGCCAAATGGTATTTACACTATAAAATTTGATCTTGATAATGAATCTATTTCCAAAAAGTTAGTGATAATTAACTAGTATAATAATTGAACAGAGTTCAGATTACACTCCTCTTAACAGCTAAGCTTATTATTTTCTATTTTCTTTTTAATCGCACTAATCATATCATCTGACATTGTATCGAGATTATATTGTGGTTTCCAGCCCCATTCTTGGCGAGCAGCACTATCATCTACGGACATTGGCCATGAGTCAGCAATTGCTTGACGATAATCTGGTTTATATTCAATTTCAAAATCTGGAACACGTTTTTGAACCGCTGCGGCTAATTCTTTTACTGAGAAGCTCATTGCACCAACATTAAAATCGCCATGATGTTTTAATTTTGAGAAATCTGCTTGCATAAGATCAGTTGTGGCTTTTAGGCAATCGGGCATATACATCATTGGTAAGCGAGTGTCTTCATTAACAAAACAGGTATATTTACCTTTTTGGATAGCATCAAAATATATTGCGACAGCATAATCGGTTGTTCCCCCACCTGGCATTGTTTCGTGGCTAATAATACCTGGATATCTTAATCCTCTAACATCTAATCCGTATTTTTTTACATAATAGTCTGCTAACAATTCGCCACTAACCTTTGTAATACCATACATAGTTGTTGGTCTTAAAATTGTTTCTTGCGGTGTGTTTTCACGAGGCGTTGAGGGACCGAAAACAGCAATTGAACTTGGAGTTAAAACCTGTTTTAGTTTCAATTCGCGAGCGACTTCCATAACATTAATGAAACCATTAATATTAACGTCCCAAGCTCGCATAGGATGACATTCGCCTACTGCAGACAAAATTGCGGCGAAATTTACTATTGCATCAATTTTATGTTTTTTTACTATTTCGGCTAAGCGTTGAGCATCGGTAATATTAAGTTGCTCATACAATCCAGTTTCTTTGAGTACTGGGCAAACATCATCTTTTAAATCTGCTGAAACAATGTTTTCATTTCCGTATATGCCTCTAAGTTTAACAACCAACTCCGAGCCAATTTGTCCGCCAGCTCCAATTACTAGTATTCTTTTTATATCTGTCATGGATTTAAAATTTTATTATTCACAAATCTAAGATTTTTCACAAAAGTAAAAAAAAATATTTATCATGTTATAAAGCTGTTAAAAATAAAGCAGTAAGTTAATCAGTTAATTATCAAAGCAAATCTCCATTATCAAACAAGGGAAAATTTTTTTTTGCAAAAATTACTAGAAAAGTTATGTGTAAAAATAATAAAATCTTGTATTCTGATTATTTATGTATTATATTTGACCAAACGTTTAGGGTTTGTCAAATAATACAGTATGCAGAAGTGAGCAAGTCAAAATGCTTTGTTTATTACTTCCTTTGGTCGTGAGGGCTTCGCCGTTGTTTTACAATCCCTTAGTCAATAAACTTAATAATATGTGTCCAAGAACAGCAAAACAATTTGAAAACATAAGAGCAGATAAAAGAAAACAAATTATTGACGCTGCTCTTGTACTATTTGCAAATAAAGGATATCACGCTACATCAATAAGTATGATTGCTAAAAATGCTGGAATCTCAAAAGGTTTGATGTATAATTACTTTGAGAGTAAAGAAGCCTTATTATATGTAATTACTGATGAGATAACAACAAATATAATGGACATGATGAATCCGGACCATGATGATGAGATTACGACTCTTGAGATGGAAGATTTTTTTACATTACTGTTTGATTCACTTAAAGAAAAAACTGAGCAATGGAAATTATTTTATCAAATATCTATGCAAAAAGATGTTTTGGAATATTTAGCTCATCAAAATCAAAGTGAAAAAGCTATTAAAAACAATCAGCTAATTTATAGGTACTTTGCAGAAAGGTTTAAAAATCCACAAGTAGAAATGATGCTGTTTTCTTCCTTATTTAAAGGTTTTTCGATGCAGTATGTTTTTGAACCTGAGCTTTTTAGCCAAGAAGTAGTTGCAGGTTTTAAAGCCAAGTTCATTGAGATAATTGTAAAAGATAAAATGGTTTAAGATGTTTAGTTATTTAATTTAGCAGAGATACTTTTTACGACTTGCACACCGTCTATTGCAGAGCTAACAATACCTCCAGCATATCCAGCTCCTTCGCCACAGGGATAAAGTCCTTTAAGACTAACACTTTCGAGTGTTGCTTTGTCTCTGACAATTTGAATAGGACTGCTTGTTCTGGATTCTACACCAACGACAATTGCTTCATCTGTAACAAAACCTTTCATTCGTTTATCAAATTCTTTAAAAGCCATTCTTAGTTTTGAACTAATTATGTCGGGTAGCCAAAAATGTAGTGGACTATTTATTAATCCTGGGTAATATGAGCTTTCGGGAAGTCCAATTGATATTCTGCCTTTGATAAAATCGTTAAGTCTTTGTGCTGGTGCTCGCAAGCCAGATGCACTATTTTGATATGTCATCTGTTCTAAAGTCTTTTGAAATTCTAATCCCGATAAAATTTTATTTTCCGAGTAATTTGCAAAGTCTTCAGGTTGTAGTTCTACAACTATTCCTGAGTTTGCAAAAGGTGAATTTCTAATTGAGTTCGACATTCCGTTAACAACTATTTGCTTTGCATCGGTAGCTGCACTTACGATTGTACCTCCTGGACACATACAAAAGGAATATACGCCTCGATTTTCAACTTGTGTAACTAAATTATAGGTTGCTGCAGGTAGATATTCTCCTCTTTCTTTACGTTTATACTGAATGCTGTCGATTAAAGCTTGAGGATGCTCAACTCTAATGCCCATTGCAAATCCTTTTTCTTGTAATTTGACATTTCGCTCATATAAAATCCCATAAATATCTCTTGCCGAGTGTCCTGTTGCGAGTATTACATTATTTGTAATAAATTCTTTTCCGTCTTCACAAATGAGCGATTTTACCGAATTGTTTTCTATTCCGAAATCAATAATTTTAGTGTTAAAATGTACTTCTCCACCGCAATTAATAATTTTAGTTCGAATGTTTTTCATTATCGAAGGCAATTTGTCTGTACCGATATGAGGGTGAGCATCAATAAGGATGTCATTCGAGGCTCCAAAATAATTTAGGAGTTGTAATACCTCCAGATTATCGCCTCGTTTTTTACTTCGAGTATAAAGTTTGCCGTCAGAATATGTGCCTGCACCGCCTTCTCCAAAAGCGTAATTTGATTCAGGATTAATGACTTGCTCACGATTTATTAACGCAATATCGTGTTTTCTTTCATTAATAGGTTTCCCACGCTCAATTACAATTGGTTTTAGTCCTTTTTGCAAGCAAGTTAACGCAGCAAAATATCCAGTGGGTCCCGCTCCAACAATTATAACTTCACTTGAGTTTTGCACATTTTTAAAATCGAAGTTTATTTTTTCGTCAGTAAACAGTTCTCCTTTTAAAATAAATTCTAATCTAATATTAAATTTAACTGATTTTCGTGCATCAATAGATCGTCTTAAAATCCTGTAATCTTCTATATCTTGGACACTTACCTTAAATTTTGCAGCAATTGCTGTTAAAACAAACTCTCTATTAAAGATTTGTTCGGGTAAAAAAATAAAATCAGCTTTTTTGTCCATGCAATTACTCCCACCATTTAATTTTATCTAGCTTGCCTCCTTCAAAATGGAAAGACAAGACTAACATGTGTGAATTTAGTCTTTTAAAATATTGACTAAATTGAGTGTTATCATAGGCAATCATGTTAAATACACCCCACGATGCTTTAAGTTCGATTCCAAACATAAAGTACTCAAGAAAAAAATCAGTACCAATACCTATTTCATAATAAGCATCAAATCTTTTAAGGCGTATTTTGGGCCAATCTTCAGGTTTTATCTTTTTTTGTGAGGCAAGATCAATACGAGCGTTAACACCTCCCACTAAAAAAGGTCGCCAATTATTTATGCGATGTGCACGATATTTTATCATAACAGGAAAATCAAGGAAAGTTGATTCAATCATCATTGTATGCCGCCGATATTCTCCATTTTTTAAGTATTTATAGTGTAAGTTGCGTTGTCCGAATGACAATCCTGGTAAAAATCGCAAATCTAAATAAGTTGATAATCTTAAGTTTGAAATCATATTAATATTAAAACCTACAAATCTGCCAATTTCAACTGCATAAATAGAATCAAATCCTGTGTAAAAAATATCGGAGGGTCTAATTACAAAATCCATTGTGTTTAATCCAAGAGTATAACCAAAGTGTGCAACCTGATTATCTAATTTTGGTAAATTTAAGGGTATCTGTTTTTGACCAATGGAAGATACTATAAATCCCAACAAAAAAATCGATATTAATATTCGCTTCTTCAAATTTCAAATTTTGTACAAATATATAACTGCGAATTGAAAAAAATAGTATAATTGTAAGATAATTAAAAAAATAAATATTTTTCCTTTGTAATTAGAAATAAGTTTTCTACATTTGCAGTCCGAAATTTTTGAATATAATACATATAAATAAATAGTATAACAATGTACGCAATAGTAGAAATAGCAGGACAACAATTCAAAGTCGAAAAAGGCAACAAATTTTTTGTTAACCGTTTGGAAGACGAAGAGGGTAGCGAATTGAAATTTGACAGAGTTCTTTTAATTGATAATGAAGATAAAGTTACAGTTGGTACTCCTTTGGTTGCAAAAGCTAATGTTACGGCAAAGGTTCTGCAGCATGTAAAAGGCGATACGGTATTGGTTTTTAAGAAGAAAAGAAGAAAAGGATACCAAACTTTAAACGGACATCGTCAAAAATACACAGAGATTGAAATTCAGGATATCAACGCATAATAATAATAATAATAAAATTATTTAGAAATGGCACATAAGAAAGGAGCCGGTAGTTCGCGTAACGGTCGTGAATCCGAAAGTAAAAGATTAGGAGTTAAAATATATGGCGGGCAGGTAGCTATCGCAGGAAACATAATTGTTCGTCAGCGTGGCACAACTCATCATCCAGGTGAAAATGTAGGAATGGGTAGAGATCACACTCTTTTTGCATTAACAGACGGGATTGTGAAGTTTCAAAAGAAAAGAAATAATAGATCTTTTGTTTCTATATTATCTAAAGTTGAGACTGTTATTGAAACCAAACCAACTGCTAAAGTTAAAACACCTAAAGTTGAAGCACCTATGGATGTAGAAACTGTTGTTGAAGTTGCTGTTGCTGAACCTAAAACAGTAAAAACAAAAGAAGTAGAACCAAAAGCTGCTGCTACAAAACCAGCTGCTAAAACAACAGCAGCAAAACCAAAAGCTGAAGTAAAATCTGCTACTGCAAAAAAACCTGCTGCAAAAACAACTGCTGAGCCAAAAGCTGTCGCTAAAAAACCTGCTGCCGCTAAAAAACCTGCTGCTGCAAAAACAACTGCAAAACCAAAAGCTGCAAAGAAAGACGATAAAAAAGAAGAATAAAATATTTCTCGATATAAAAAAACTCCTGCCAAATATGAGCAGGAGTTTTTTTTTGTTTGATAAGGCTCTTTTTTTTATGCGAAAGACGTTGGATCAAACGTTGTTGTAACAATTACCAACAAGCTAATTGGTAATTATTTATTGTATTTTTTTTTTATAGCTTAGCAATTCCATTTTCTCTCCGTCATAAACTGCATAGGTGAAATTCATTAACCAGTCTCCTAGATTAATAAATGTGGTTTTTTCGCCAAGAGTAATTTTTGTTGGAATATGACGATGTCCAAATATAAAATAATCAATATGCTGTTTTTCTAAAATAGTTTTAGCATATTTTACCAAGTATTCGTCTTCAATATTAATTTTTGCAGGATATTTATGCGATTTGCGGCTAGTAGCCGACCACGCCAAAGCAATGCGAAAAGATAATTCGGGATGCACTAGTTTAAAAAGGAATTGAAAAAACTTCGAATTAAAAATCTTTTTTAAAAGATTATATTTTTTATCATAAGCACCTAATCCGTCACCGTGTCCGATAAATAATAACTCCTTTCCAAGATTAATGATTTCTGTATCACGAACAATCTCAACGCCTGTAATCTTGGGCAGATAGCCAAAAATCCACATATCGTGATTACCTGTGTAATATTTAATTTTAATTCCTCTATCTGTGAGTTCTCTAAGTTTAGCAAGTAATCTCACAAAACCCGCTGGGACAACATGTTTGTATTCAAACCAGAAATCAAAAATGTCTCCAACGAGATTAATTTCACCAGCATTTTGACTTATTTCATCAAGCCATTGAACTAAAAGAGTTTCACGTTGCTCAGATGTGTATTCTGCATCAATACCTAAATGTGCATCCGAAATATAATATCTGTGTTTACCTATCAAAATAATAAAAATGGTTTGTTTCTGTAATTCAATAAATTTAATTTGTTCAAAGATAATGTAAATCTTATTTTTTGCAGATAATTTTCTGTATAAATAGTGTTACTAATGTCCCAAATCTCATTACTACCGCGAATTGGGAAATAAATACTCAAAAAACCCTTAAAAATTTTAAATTTGATACCTGTTTCATATAAAACTATAACTTTGTCTGATAATTCTTGTGGGTACGCTCCAATATTAAAATAAACATCAATTACTTTTAAAGGAGTTTCACTATCAATATTTAGTGCTACTAACCAATTATCGGTTTGTCCTAATGGTGAAAACATTGTAAATCCGCCATCGTTTCTGATAAATTGATGTGCCCAAAAACTTTTAGGGTTTTGGCGTATGTTTTCTGTTCTGCCAACAAATAGCTCATCATAAAAATAATCCTGGTCGCCAGTATTCCCAAACATTCTGTAATTATAATTCCCATAATACACATTGGAGCTATACAGAAATTTGCCGCCAAATAGCCTAATGCGTAAACCAATATGTTCGTTATAATTAATTGTTTTAACCAATTCGACCGATATTTTACTAAAACATTGTCCTGCATGAAAATCTAAAGCTAATGACCATGGATTTATTAGCTTATAGTCAATAAACTCATATTTAACTTGCTGTAAATGAACAGTTTTGAAAAAATAAAAAGTGTTTGCTGTTACATTTCGCACACTCAGTTCAGATGTCGCATTTACCTTAGGTTTTGTTCTAAATCTAAAACAAAGCCCTTGAGAAAGTTTAAAATAATGACTTTTATTATCATTCCCAAGTCCAAATCTGCGTCCTGATACAAATATTTCTATTTCTCTAATTAGTTTTTCTTGAGGATGAATAAAATACGAAATATTGCTAAAGCCATTTAATAAACCTGTTTTAATTCCCCACAAAGGCATAATCTGAAATTCAAAGTTCTTTTTAGGAAACGGACTTGTGTAGAGTAGTAATCCAGGACTAAAACCATCTGTTGTATTGTATGTAAGCATTGGTAAAATTGGTATCTGAAAAATCTGGGGATTGTCCATAAAATTTGCAATGCTGAGTTTTACAGGTCTGTTGGGTTTTAAAAATCCTTTTCTATAATAATTATTTGATCTGTTAATATCAAGAGTTTTAAAATTTGGGTCGATTGCAAACTCAGTACTTTGACCAATATAAAATCTTTTTTTACCTCTAAATCCAGCGTTTATAATCATTGAATCACCAATTTGTAGAAATAAAGGAGACAAACACTCGCCTGTATTTTTAATTATCAAACTATCTTGCCTTAAACCACAAATTTTATAGTCGGGCTTTTTGTTTGAGAATAAAAAATCATCAAAAAACCAAGTTATATCTTTACTTACGCTATCTGAAAAATATTCCACTAGATCTTCTGGAGAGACATGAGAGTTTTTATATTTATCAAAAAAAGTTCTCATAAGTACTTTAAAGCTATCATGTCCAATGTGTTTTTCTAGGCTATACAGAGCTATAACAGGTTTATAGTACGATAAAATAAAATAATTAAATACTGAAAACTCCTCTGAATTAAGCTTAGGATTTTGCTGGAAATTCTCTGACATTAGATATGCCCAAGCCAATTCTCTTGCATATCTTTCAGGTAGTTTGTCTAATCCATGTATTTTGATATTGCTATTAATTAATCCAATAAGTGTTTCTTCGTTTGGATAATAATGGTCAAAATATTTGGACTCGTAAAACGATGTAAAACCTTCATCTATCCACGGATTATCTCTCTCGTTACTTGCAATCATGCCATAAAACCAGTTATGAATCACTTCGTGAGCAATCACTTTTTCTAACGAGCGTTTATTATTTGCACTTACAATTGTGATTGTTGGGTATTCCATACCGCCGCCCGAACCTAAAGGAGCATCAACAACAGTACAATTATTAAAAGGATAATCTCCAACATTTTGACTCATTAAATCAATGGTTTTTGCAATATAATCTGTAGCATCTGACCATAAGTTTGAATTATGTTTGTGATAAAATGCCCAGCAGTTTACATATTTATCTTGAGTTTTGATAAAATGGGACTTTTTGTCAACTATAAAATTGGGAGAACTAAACCAAGCAAAATCATGAACATTTTTTGCAACAAAACTCAAAGTTTTAGTTTTTGTAGAGTCTCCAAAAGCTATGGTATCTTCCCCAATATTTGTTTCTTTACATAATTTAGCATAGACTTCAAGTCGTTTTAATTCCTTATCATTAGTTAAATTACCAGTTGCTGCCACTATGTGATTATCGGGTAAAGTAATATTAACTTCAAATTTACCAAACTCAGAATAAAACTCACCCACATCAAGATATGACATTGGGTGCCAACCGTAAGAATCGTAAACCGCAGGCTTTGGATACCATTGAGCAATGCAAAAATCTTGATTCATCCAGCCTAATCGACTTATAAGTTTGGGAATCTGCACAACAAAATCGGCAGTAAATATTATTGTGTCGCTAGGTAAAAGAGGTTTTGGTAGATATAGAATCTTTATATCCTCTATTTCTTCTTTTATTTCAACGAATTTTACAGTATTATCATCAATTTTACAATTTTTACAAGCTATATGTCCTTTATGTTCATCGTCAGAATAGTAAAAGGCAGAAGCCCTAATTTGTAGTTGTTGTTTTGCAAAAGGAGTTTCTAAATTTTTATAGGCATTAGGCCAAAGATGATAATAAATAAACAAAAGTGTGTCGGGTGAATTATTGATATATTCGGTTTGTATTTGTCCTTGCAAGATTTTGTCAATTACATTAAGTTTTACATCTATTTTATGATTTATCTCTTGCCTAAATGCTTGCTGTGCAAGTATTGTCCCACTAAAACTAATCAGCAGAAAAACAAGTAATAGTTTATGATAAGTATTATTTGACATTATTGAGTTTAAAAGCTTTTTCTTGTAAATTATCAATATCATCTGTAAGATATTGAATTATGAACTGTGAGTCAATAACAACATAAGATGGCAATACATTTAAACCATATATTTTTGCAACTGGACTTTCCCATGATTTAAAATCGCACAAATTGGTAAAATTTTCAATTTTATTTGATTTTATTGCATTAAGCCATTTTTCTTTATTTGTATCCAAAGAGATTAAAATAATTTTAAAATTGTAGTTTTTGTTTATTTCTTTAAGTGTTTTAATATTATTTACCGATGTTTTATTCAATGATGACCAAAAAGCGACAATTACATTTTCCCCAATAAAATCACTAAGATGTCTTTTATTACCTTTATTATCAGTAAGTGCAAAATCTGGAGCCTTGCTTCCAATACTTATATTAATATGATTACGATTTAACTGCTGCATTCGTAATGTATAATTACTAATAACCGACTCAAGCAATGCGATATGCGGTAAAGTAGGATTATTCTTTTTAAGTTTTTGCAACACAAATTCAAATGTCTCAATATCGTTTTCTAGCGTGAGGATAGGAGTAGTGCCAATATATTGATAAAGTGCCATATAAATAACTGGCGAAGACGAATTATCAGTAATAAAATCTGTTAAAAACTCTTTATCGGAATCATAAAGCTTTTGTGCAGACAAATTTATTTCAATTATTAAAGAGTCCATATTAAAATTAGGTATCATTGAGGCTTCATGAATCTGATTTTTTAGATTATTTAGTTTGTCGGTGCTTTTGATTAGTCTATAGTTCATTTCTTTCAAAACTTGTGATTCGTCCGAGCCTGTAATCTGATAAGTTCTTGCTAAATTGGGATAATCACCAGTAATTGTTATTTGATCATTATTTTTCAGATACAAATAGATCATATTATTATCATCAATCTTTATTCGTTGAAACCCTGTAGGAATGCTATCGAGAACAAATTTAAAATTTCCATCCTTATCAGTTTTTATTGTTAATAATGTGTCGATTCTGTTAGGCAATAATGTCTCTAAAACCATTGTTTTATTAGAATATGATTTAATTACTCCATTTACAATAATACTATTTTCTGAACCTTGTTGACAAGAAACAGTTATACCTATTAATATGTAGGATATCAGAATTTTAATTATTTGTTTTCTGTATTGGATAGTTATTGATTTCATTTTTTTAAATTTGCAAAAATTTTGATTTGAAAATATATACAAATATAAACGAAAATATTCCAAAGAATTGCATTAGCACGATAGGATTTTTTGACGGGGTACATTTAGGGCATCAATTTTTAATCAAACATTTACAGGAAAAAGCCTTTTTTGCTGGGATTGAGGACTTAGTCATAAGCTTGTGGCCACACCCTTCCATTCATTTTGGTCGTCCAATAAAACTGCTAAGTACATATAGTGAGAAAATAAAACTGTTTGAATCTATTGGTGTAAAGAATCTGTTAATTTTAGATTTTAATAATGAACTTGCAAATACAGGTGGCAAAAAATTCACAGATGAGTTTTTGATAAAAAAGTTGACTATATCAGAGTTAGTAATGGGTTATAATAATTCTTTTGGTAAAAAAGGAGATACAGATTTTGACAACATTAAAAAATCTATACCTGTTAGTTTTCCGCAAGAATTTACATTTGCCAACAATATTAAAGTAAACTCATCAACAATCCGCATATTTTTAGAAAACGGAGAAGTAGAAGATGCCAATAAATTTCTTGGCTATAATTTTTCAATAACAGGTTCAGTTGTTAGCGGTTATCAGATAGGTAGAACAATTGGATTCCCAACGGCTAATCTTGGCAATATTGATGAGTATAAACTTATACCAGCAAACGGAGTTTATATTTGTACGGCAAACGTAAATAATAAGAGTTTGCCAGCTATGCTGAATATTGGCACGAGACCAAGTTTTAATGGTCAGCAATTAGGTTTAGAGTTTCATATTCCTGATTTTAATTCGGATTTATATGGACATGAAATACAAATAAATTTTTTAAAAAGAATACGAAGCGAAATTAAATTTGATACAGTTGATGATTTGATAGTACAATTGAACAAAGATAAAGAAGATACTCAGGCTTATTTTAAATAATTTTGTAAATTAATTAAAACTGGTTATTTTTGCACCGATTTATAAATAAAAACAATACATAATAAATGGAAGAATTAATTAGCAACTTACCCTACAAAATAAAAGACATGAGTCTTGCAGAATGGGGACGTAAAGAAATAGAAATCGCTGAGAAAGAAATGCCTGGATTAATGAGCATTCGTAATAAGTACTCAGCAGAAAAACCGCTCAAAGGAGCACGTGTTACCGGTTCATTACACATGACAATCCAAACCGCAGTATTAATCGAAACATTAGTAGAGCTTGGTGCCGATGTAAGATGGTCAAGTTGTAATATCTTTTCAACTCAAGATCATGCAGCAGCAGCAATTGCTGAAACTGGTGTGCCTGTTTTTGCTTGGAAAGGCGAAACTATGGAGGAATACTGGTGGTGTGCACTTCAGGCTTTATCATTTCCTAACGGAAAAGGACCACACTTAATTGTTGATGATGGTGGAGACGCTACTTTATTAGTACATAAAGGTTATTATGGTGAAAAAGATGCTACAACTTTAAATGCTGAAGCCACAAACCACGAAGAAAAAGTTATTTTAGAATTATTGAAAAAAGTCCTAGCTAAAGATAATTCTAAGTGGACAAGAGCGGTTGCTGAACTTAAAGGAGCATCTGAAGAAACAACTACTGGAGTACATCGTCTTTACCAAATGATGGAAAAAGGAACCTTGCTTTTCCCAGCTATAAATGTTAATGATTCTGTAACAAAATCAAAATTTGATAATCTTTATGGTTGTCGCGAGTCTTTGGCTGACGGTATCAAGCGTGCAACAGATGTTATGATTGCTGGTAAAGTTGTAGTGGTTCTTGGATATGGTGATGTTGGAAAAGGTTCAGCAAAATCTATGAAAGGCTATGGTGCAAGAATTATTGTTACAGAAATTGATCCAATTTGTGCTTTGCAAGCTGCAATGGAAGGATTTGAAGTTACTACAATGGAAGAGGCTCTAAAAGAAGGAAATATCTTTGTAACAACCACAGGAAACAAACATGTTATCACTCTTGAGCACATGCGTCAGATGAAAGATCAAGCAATTGTATGTAATATTGGACATTTTGATAACGAAATTCAGGTTGACAATCTTGATGCAGCTAAGGATATTGAAAAAATTAACATTAAACCTCAGGTTGATAAATATCTTTTTCCAACCGGCAAATGTATTTACATGCTTGCACAAGGTCGTCTTGTAAACTTAGGTTGTGCTACAGGACACCCTTCTTTTGTAATGAGCAATTCTTTCTCAAATCAAACACTTGCTCAATTAGACTTATGGCAGCACGATTACGAAATTGATGTTTTAAGATTATCAAAACAACTAGATGAAGAGGTGGCTAGATTACATCTTGAACAAATTGGCGTTAAACTCTCAAAAATGACTAAAGAACAATCAGATTATTTAGGTGTACCTGTTGAGGGTCCTTATAAACCTGATCACTATCGTTACTAAATAGTGTTCGTCCATATTGTCCGATAGCTGCTTGCTCTCGAACATTATGGTTTAAATACTTTATTGATAGACACTAAATAAAGAATATAATTTACGGGTTCAGAAACGAACCCGTTTTTTGTTGGTTTTTTTTACTTATACTTATTAATTAATGAGTTTAAAGGAAAGGAAATATTAATTATAATTATTAATGTATAGAGCCTGATTTTCTAAATATGTTTGATATTGCAAAACAGGGTATTTTGAGGGGCTATCTACAATCGACCCATCATAAATAGAAAATTTTGACCCACAATTTCTGCAAACTAAAAAAAGACCAGTTGAATCAACGTCTAAAATCGCATTTGTCTTATAGGGATCGTTTGGACAATTCCTTTCGTAAGCTAGATATTCATCTGTAAACTGGCAATACAATAGGATTCCTTCTACTCCACCAGTCAAATAAAGAAAATTTCCAGGGGTTTTAATGCTGACATATTCTGGTAAATCGGGATATACAATAAAGTTCACATATACATACGGGATTCTGTTTTCCTTATCGCATGAAGAAATAACACTCAATAATATTATTGTTGTTAAAATTATTATTATCTTTGGCACAATATTTTTTATTTTCATACTTAGTTTAATAATGATTACAAAATTAACTAAATTTTTACAAATATTAACTTGTGCTGTATTTATTTTAATGCCTATAAGTGGATTTTCGCAGTCGAATTATAGTATTGACAACGAAAAGCACATGAAATCGCAACGCTCAAAACGGGTAAAACCCACACGAGAAGATAGGCGTATTATGAAAATTGAAGATGCGACAATAAAAAAAGACAAAAAAAAAGATAAAAATGACAGGAAATTACACAAAAAAGCAGTTAGGAAGCACAATAAAAAGATAAATGGGGGAGGAAAGGATCTTGTTGGTGGCAAACGCACTTGGAAACGTATGAAAAAATCCAAACGCGAATCTGTTAAAAACTCCAGATAGTTAATATTTTTTTTATTTATCTGATTTAAATGATGTTAAGTATATATTTTAAAAAAAAGATGAAATTTAAGTTCAAATATTTTGGTCAATGATTAATTGTGTATTATATTTACACTTTTCTTAATTGGGTTAAGTTATTGTATAAAGTAAAACTCTATTATGTTACGAAAATTACTACTAGTTATTATGGCATTTGCAGTTGCAAGTGCAGGGTTGTATGCTCAAGGGACGCTAAATGGTTCCATAACTGATGCAGCAACTGGAGAGCCAATCCCGTTTGCGAACGTGACGATTGAAGAGAATAATAATATTGTTACCGGGGGGATGACTGACTTTGACGGTCGTTATAGTATTAAACCTATACCAGTTGGTAAGTACACTGTGTCTGCCTCATATGTTGGGTATGCAACACTTATGTACAACAATGTTCAGGTTTCTGGAGGAAGTATTACTTTCCAAAATTTTGAATTAAATGCATCGGCAGAGATGCTTGCAGAGGTTGAAATTAAGGAGTACAAAGTACCGTTGATTACAAAAGACCAAACAGCATCTGGAGGGACAGTAGGTTCTGAAGATATTGCTAAGATGCCTGGGCGTTCGGCTGCTGCTGTTGCAACAACTGTTGGGGGTGTCTATTCAGAAGATGGTGAAGTGGGTTCTATTAGAGGTGCACGGTCTGAAGGTACGGTTTACTATGTTGATGGTGTGAAAGTGAGAGGCTCAAGTTCTGTACCAAAATCTGCAATTGAGCAGGTTCAAGTGATTACTGGTGGACTGCCAGCTAACTATGGTGACGCTACTGGTGGTATTATCTCCGTGATAACTAAAGGACCAACTTCAAAATACTTTGGTGGTGTGGAATTAGTTACTTCCCAATTTTTAGATCCTTATGGATATAATCTTGGCGGACTAATGTTATCAGGTCCAATTTGGACAGTAGAAGAGGATGGCTCAAATAGAAGAAGAACTATTGCTGGTTTCTTGCTCTCAATTGAAGGTAGTATTGTTAAAGACGGTAGTCCTTCTGCTGTTGGAGAATGGAGAGCAAATGATGACGTTGTTCAGAGTATTAAAGATAATCCTTTGCAATTAGTCCAAACAAATGAAGGCGCAATTATTTATCAAAATACTGATTATTTACATAAAGATGCTTTCCAAAATTATAAAACGAGAGAAAATGCTGAAAGCAAAAGTTTTAATATTGCTGGAAAAGTTGATGTTTCACCTATTCGAGATCTTAACTTAACATTTGGTGGTACTATAGATTATAGAGACGAAAGAGCTTACTCTTATTCAAATCAACTTTTTAATTCAGAAAATAATGGTTATTGGAATTATAATAACTGGAGAGTTTATGGAAGATTAACACAAAAGTTTAGAGATAATTCAGAGAGTGAAAAAGAGGCAATTATAAAAAATCCATTTTATACAATTCAAGTCGATTATTCAAAAACTTTCTCAAAATATTATAACAAAGATTTTGATAATAACTTCTTTGAGTATGGTCATGTTGGTAAGTTTAACACTACTCCTGAAAAATATTATGCATATGGACTTGATAGTCTAACTGGTAAGGAAGCTTATTTAATGCAAACATGGTTTTACAGAATCGAAGATTTTGAAGCTGGTGAATTAAATCCTGATCTTGCGAGATATACAGAACAGTATTTTCAATATTTTGAGGATTACTATGGCAAAGATGTAAATTCTGTAATGCAAAATGGAGGTTTACTTAATGGTATGGGTGCTCCAAGTGTTTATGGTTTATGGAGCAGTCCGGCAAATCCATATACATCATATACAATGAGCGATGCTACTCAGTTTAGAGTATCGGCTTCTGGTTCTGCCGATATAAAAAATCATGAGATTAGTCTTGGATTTGAATTTGAACAAAGAAACGATTCATATTATGGTGTTTCTCCATTTGGATTGTGGACACTTGCACGAAAATTAACAAACTATCACATTCTTGAAAAGGATCAATATAATCCAATAGAATATAGAGATGAAAACGGAGTGTTTTTAGATACAATTGACTATCCTAGACTTTATAATGCAGCATCGCAATCAAAATTTGACACTAAATTAAGAGAAAGCCTTGGTTTGGAAGTAAATAGTCTCGAGTGGTTAGATTTAGATTCTTATGATCCTGAATCATTAGATATTAGTTGGTTTAGTCCTGACGAATTATTTAATCAAGGAAGTAGCTATGTGTCCTACTATGGTTATGATTATAAAGGAGATAAATTAAATTACAAACCCACTTTCGATGATTTCTTTAACAAAACAACCGAAGAGGGATACCTTGAAAGACCAGTAGGTTCTTTTGAGCCTAACTATATTGCAGGTTACATACAAGACAAATTTGCATTTAAAGACCTTATATTTAATATAGGTGTTCGTGTTGATAGATACGATGCTAACCAAATGGTGCTTAAAGACCAATTTTTATTACATAACGCATATACTGTTGGGGATACAGACGAAAGAGGACTTATTGCTAATACAACTCACCCTAGTAATATCCCAGATAATGCAGTTGTTTATGTTAATGATATTTCATCGCCGAGTGCTATTAACGGGTATCGTGTAGGTTCAGTTTGGTATGATGCAACTGGAGCGGAAATTGAAAATCCAAAATCTATTGCAAGTTCATCTGGTATTGCTCCTTATTTGCTTGATGCTGAGGCGAAATTAAATTCAAGTGCTTTTGAGGATTACAAACCTCAGATAGTTGTAATGCCACGTGTATCATTCTCGTTTCCTATTTCAGACGAAGCCTTATTTTTTGCTCACTATGATATACTATCAAAAAGGCCATCTTATGCTGCACGTTTAAATCCATTAGATTACTTATTTATTCGTCAAAACAACGAGAATTTGTTGTCTAATCCAAACTTAAAAACTGAAAAAACTATTGATTATGAATTAGGGTTCCAACAAAAATTAAGTAATACATCAGCTCTTAAATTATCTGCTTTCTATCGTGAAATGCGTGATATGCAGCAAGCAATAGCTGTTTATGGAGCTTATCCTGTGAACTATTACACTTATGGAAATATAGACTTTGGAACAGTTAAAGGTTTTGGAGTAACTTACGATCTTAGAAGAACTGGTAATGTAACATTAAGAGCTTCTTATACTTTACAATTTGCTAATGGTACAGGTTCGAGTTTTGAATCAGGAGCAGCGATTGTAAAATCTGATAAGCCAAACCTAAGAACTACAATTCCACTCGATTTTGACCAAAGAAATAACTTTGCTATTACAGTTGATTATCGTTACGGTGGAAAAGTATCAGGAACACCTTATAATGGACCAAAAATTGGTGGTAAAAGTATTTTCGCTAATACAGGTGTTAACTTTGTTGTTAATGCTGGTTCTGGGTCTCCATATACAAAACGTAACAAGCCTACTTCTGGTACCATTGTTGGTTCACTAAATGGTTCACGTAAACCGTGGAGAACTACTATTAATATGCGTTTAGATCGAGATATTAAAGTTAAACTTGCTGAGAAAAAAGAGGACGGATCAAAAGAAAAATACGGATATTTAAATGTATATTTAGAAATATCAAATCTTTTTAATACCAAAAACGTAACTGGACTATATGAATATACTGGTAATCCAGACGATGACGGATTCCTCAATTTTGCAGATTATCAGACAGCAATTGCAACTCAAAATGATGAGGAAGCATACCGGAATTACTATGCAATGTACATAAACTCACCTTATAATTATAGTTTACCTAGAACTATACGATTAGGTGTTCAATTTAGTTTTTAATTAACAGATTATAATGAATAAGAATAAGCAAAATATGAAAAGCCTAAAAAAAATATTATTTATTGCGGCCTTGAGCGTAATATCGAATTACTTGCTGGCTGATAAGTGGCAAGGTACTCAGGCAGATGCTATCCCTACTCTGCGTTCAACAGAATTATGTGAGCCAGGGCAAACATCTACGGAACTTGGTGTTAACAATGTACGAGCCCTAATCCATACCGCTGGCGATATGTGGTGGGATCTTCAGGGTAAAGCATATTATATTGTACCTGCTGATGGATCAACTAGTGCATTGTTTGCTGGAGCTATTTGGGTTGGCGGTAAAGATGCTAACAATCAACTTAAAGTTGCTGCTCAGAAATTTCGCCAAAATGGAAACGATTACTGGCCTGGGCCACTAATTACATCTGGTGCGGCAATTGCAACAGTTACGCAGGATATCTGTCGTGAATACGATAAGCACTTCTTTATAACTAAGAATATGGTTAAAGAATTTAGAGAGTGGTTTGATTGTTCACAAGATTCTGAATGCAATACTGAAGAACAATTTCCACTTTATTCTATACCAGATATTATTATGAATTGGCCAGCCCACGGGCCAGAAGGTGGTTATGATTATAATCTTGCTCCATTTTGGGATACTGACGGTGATGGTTATTATAATCCGCTAATGGGCGATTTTCCATATTATGAGTTTGTCAATAATGGTATTACTGATGACCCAGATTGTTTAAGACCTCGTAATAGAATGCCAAAACTTTTTGGAGACGAAACTCTATGGTGGGTCTATAATGATAAAGGAAATATTCATACTGAAACTGGTGGGGCTTCTATTGGTATGGAGTTTAGAGCTCAGGCATTTGCATTTACTACAAATGATGAACTTAATGACATGACTTTTTATAATTACAATATTATTAATAGATCCACATATACACTATTTGAAACTTTCTTTGGTGTTTGGACAGATGCCGACCTTGGTTATGCAAAAGACGACTTTTGTGGTTGTGATGTAATGCGTGGATTAGGGTATATGTATAATGGTGATAATAATGATGAAACAGCTGATGGTATTCAAGGTTATGGGGCACAGCCTCCAGCTATTGGCATCGACTTTTTTGAAGGCCCTTATCAAGACCCAGATGGATTAGACAATAGAACCAGTTTTGATACCGTAAATGGTGTGAAAGTTTTAAATTGTGATAAAGGTGATATTTTAAACGGTAATATAAACGGACTTAACTTTCAAGATGGTACAGTAGATAACGAACGTTGGGGAATGAGAAGATTTTTATATTTTAATAATGCTGGTACAGGCGATAATGAAAATACGCTAGACCCTCATACTGCTGGTGAACATTATAACTATTTGACAGGTTTTTGGTTAGACAATACTCCTTTGACTTACGGTGGGACAGGACATTATTCAGGTGGAGGAAGCGATATCAAAACCGATTTTATGTTTCCAGGTACTCCAACAACAGACCCTTGTGGTTGGGGACAAGGAGGTATTCCTCAAGGTAGTTGGTCAGAAGAAGAGCCTTTAGGTCCTGGTTCTACTCCTAACTCGCCAAGAGATGTTCGCTTTGTTCAATCAGCGGGTCCTTTTACTTTATATCCAGGGGCGGTTAATGACATTACAATTGGTGCCGTTTATGCTCGAGCTCCTTCTGGAGGCCCTTGGGCATCTGTTGAGGCTGTTCGTAGAGCAGACGATAAAGCCCAAATACTATTTGAAAACTGTTTCCGAGTACTTAATGGTCCAGATGCTCCTGAACTAAAAATTGTTGAGATGGATAAAAAATTAATCTTCCATATTTACAATAAGTCAGGTAGCAATAATTATCTTGAAACTTACGTTGAAAAAGATCCTTCAATTGTATGTGCATCGGATATTGACCCTTGTGATGAATATTATAGATTCCAAGGATATCAAGTATTTCAATATAAAAATCCTAGAGTTAGTATTTCTGATAGATATAATGACGGATTAGTTCGTCAAGTATTCCAGTGTGATATTAAAGACGATATTAGTCAGGTTGTTAATTACAAATGGTCTGATGAGCTTAGTGCCAATGTGCCTGTTCTAGAGGTTAATGGAAATAATAATGGAATAATCCATACTTTTGTTGTTGATAACGACTTATTTGCATCTGGAGATCCTCGATTGATTAACAACAGAGAATATTATTATTCTGTCTTAGCATACGGATATAACAACTCTATGTTATATAATCAATCTATACAAGAAACATTTAATGGACAGAAAAAACCTTATTTAGCTGGTCGTAACAATATTAAACGTTATACTGCTTTACCACATATAAACGATCCTGAAAACGGTGGAACCATCGTGCAAGGAGATTATGGGTATGGACCTAAAATTACAATGATTGAAGGACACGGCAACGGTAACAATATCCTTGAGCTTACTCAAGAAACCATTGACGAGATTATGTCTGGGTATCCATGGAAAGCTACTAATAGAACTTATAATAACGGAAAAGGACCTATTAACGTAAAAATAATTGATCCCTTAAACGTTCCTGAAGATATATACACTCTTAAATTTAATCCAAATGCAATTTCAAGACCTTCAAATGGATTTTTAGGTCATAAAAATGGTGATAATTTATCTAATCGTAAGGATTTTATACCTTTCTCATATACTATCGTGAATTCGAGTGGGGACGAAATCGAAAGTGAAGTTTTTATACAGTATAATGATAATTATGAGCACTTATTTATGGACTGGGGTTTTTCGATTACAATAAGCCAAGTAAATTACGCTGGATACTGTAATAGAAACAATTATCAAAATGGTTTTTTAACTGCCTCAATAAAATTCGAGGACAAAACAAAACCGTGGCTATATTTTGTTCCAGATGGAGATGGACAAGATGCATTGAATTGGATAAGGGTGGGAACTCAATCTACTGATAATGCTATTAATCCTTGTATTGATGGTTCATTTGATGACTATAAGATAACAGGAGGAGAATTTTATGATAAGTATCAAAATTTTGAAAAAATCTTAGGTGGAACATGGGGCCCATTTTTATTTACAAGTGATAAAAAATATGGATTGTCGGATCCAACAGTAAGAGCCTCTCTTCAACCATATATTAAACCATTAACAAGTGTTAAGTTGGTAATTACATCTGATAAGTCTAAGTGGAGTCGTTCATGTGTAGTTGAAATGTGCGAAAATGAATGGACAAAAGAAGCAGATTGTCCTCTTATAGATGAATTAGTTACTCCAAAAGTAAATTATAGATCTATTGGTAATGCTTTAAAATTTACTCTAAGGAAAAGTCCGTCAGTAGATAAAGAAGGTAATCCCCTTAATGATGGCACTCATGGTTTATCATGGTTTCCTGGATATGCAATTGACCTTAATACGGGAGAAAGATTAAACATAGTATTTGGCGAAGATTCATGGATGACTGGTGAAAATGGGGCCGACATGGTTTGGAATCCTACTTCATACCCTTACGATAATTATATGACGGGTTTATATTCCGATTTAGGACCAAGATTTGGCGGCAAACATTATATATACATTATGAGAAACGAACGACTATATTCTGCCCAAGCTGCACGTAATGTACCTGCTTACGACTCATGTAAATTTATATATGATAATTTTGTCAAATACGAAAATAGCAACTACGTTTCAATAATAGATTTTAGATCTATTTGGAATTCGGCTATGTGGTGTGCTATACCAATGAAACGTGAAGGATTTGATTTACTGGCAACCGATGTTAGTATTGACATTAATGTTTCAATGCCATATCATAAAGGTCAATATGATTATGCGGTTGATAATCCACAAAACGATAATTTCCCAATGTTTACATTTAATACTGCAGATGTAAAAACAATTAAACAAAACCTTAATCAAGCAGAAAATGCTCTGGATTTAATTAGAGTGGTTCCTAATCCATATTATGGTAATTCATATTACGAGAACACACAGTTAGATAACTATGTTAGAATTACCAATCTTCCTAAAACATGTGCTATCTCAATTTATAACGCAAGTGGTGGATTAGTTCGTCGTTACGATAAGGACAACGATGTTACATTTATTCAGTGGGATATGAAGAACACTTATGGTATAAGTATTGCGAGTGGCGTTTACATCGTTCACGTTAATGTGCCAGGTGTTGGAGAGAAAATAGTGAAATGGTTTGGAGCATTGCGTCCAATTGACTTAAATAATTTCTAAAATTGTTATAAGATAAATAAAGAAATATGAAAAATTTATATTTAATTTCGGCAATACTGATAACAGTTGCAATGAGTTTAACCTCGACAAAAACCTTTGCCGGTAATGAGCAACGTGTGGGTTCTAATGGAGCATCAGAATTGTTGATAAATCCTTGGGCTAGGAGTTCAGGATGGGGTGATGCAAACGTTGCTTGTGTTGTTGGACTCGAAGCAATGCACCAGAATATTGCAGGATTGGCATTTACTCGTAAAACCGAATTTGCTTTTACTAATACTCAGTGGCTTGTAGGTTCTGAAGTGGCTATCAATAGTGGAGGTTTTGCAGCTAAAGTTGGTGAAACTGGTGTGCTTGGCGTTAGCGTTATGAACATGAATTGGGGTAAAATTGATATCACTACCGCAGATTTACCAGAAGGTGGGATTGGTACTTTTAGTCCTACTTATAATATTATTGGACTTGGATACGCACGCGAATTTTCAAATAGTATTTATGGTGGAATTACTGTAAAAATGCTTAATCAAAACATTTTTAACGTAAGTTCTTCAGGTTTCGCAATTGATGCTGGTATCCAATATGTAACAGGTCTAGGTAAAGATAAAGCAGGAAACCGTAATCGTGATAATATGCGTTTTGGTATCACTATGAAGAATGTTGGAACTACTATGAAATACTCTGGAGACGGCATGAGTTTTACTGGCTTTTCCGAAAATGGTACAAGTATGACAATTGAACATAGAAGTCAAGAATTTGAGCTTCCATCACTTATCAAAATTGGATTTTCATATCATTTCAGACTGGCTCCTAAAGTTGATGAAGTTAGAGAAGAGGTTACTTCAGACCACAACCTTATAGTAGCTGCAAATTATACATCTAACTCTTTTACTAAAGACCAATATCATTTGGGTATAGAGTATGGGTTTAAAGAATATTTATTTCTTAGAGGTGGTTTTATTTATGAGGATGGGATTTTCGACGTAGCTACTCGCTCTACTGCCTTAACAGGTCCAACAGCGGGACTTACTCTCCAGGTTCCGATAAATAAAGAAAAGAAATCTGTACTTGCTATAGATTACTCGTATAGATTTACAAACCCATTTGGAGGGATTCATACTTTTGGAGCAAGAGTAACACTAGGGGGAGGTGCTGGTGATAGTGGCTCTAGCAGATTATAAACATTTTAGGGTGTTTATACCTTTGGCACAAGAATAAGACTATAGTTAGAAGTACTATTATAAAAGAAAATCTGCTTGTGGCAGATTTTTTTTGATATATATGTTAAAGGTGTCTAAATTTTATATATATTGCGTAAAATAAATGTTTTAACTTTATTTGTATCTAAACTGCCTCTAAAAACATTATAGATATGAAACTAATTACCTTGTTTCCATTAATCGGATTACTAATAATATCTAATATTTGTAATTCACAAGGCGATAACTATCGGGATAAAACTCACCCAATACAAACAAGAGCAACTGCAAATTGCGAAGTCGCTCGTACATCAGCAGAACTTAATATAAATAATGTAAGAGCTAAAATTCATTCTATTGGTGATATGTGGTGGGATCTTCAATATAAAGCACATTATATTGTACCTGCTGATGGCACAGCTAGTGCACTTTTTGCTGGTTGCTTGTGGGTTGGAGGAAAAGATGCGAATAATCAAATAAAAGTTGCTACTACAATGTTTAGACAGGGGGGAGTAGATTTTGCTTCTGGACCACTAATCGCCACTGGTGCAAATAGAGCAGAAACAAGCATCGATGTTTGCAGACAATATGATAAACTCTGGAGTATCACTAAAGCAGAAGTAAAAGAATTTAGAATGTGGTGGAATTGCCAACAAGATCCAAATTGTAATATGGAGCAATATTCATCTTATACAATACCTGATGTTATCCTTAATTGGCCCGCACATGGCCCAGAAGGAGGATATGATATGTATCTTGCACCTTTTTGGGATAATAACAATGATGGGTATTATAATCCTTATAATGGTGATTTTCCTTATTTTGAATTTCCTGAAGATGGTATTACTGATGATATTGATTGCTTGAAATTTAGAAATAAGCGGCAAGCGTTAAAAGGAGACCAAGCAATTTGGTATGTTTTTAACGATGCTGGTAAAGAGCATTCTAATTCTGGAAGCCAACCAATTGGATTAGAAATAAGAGCAATAGCTTATGCTTATGCAACTAATACTCCTATTAACGATTTGACATTTTATAATTATGAAATAATTAATAGATCAACTGAAACTCTATACGAAGCTTATGTTGGTTTTTGGACTGATGTTGATTTGGGTTATCCAAAAGATGATTATATTGGTTGTGATGTTGGCAGAGGACTTGGATACGTATATAATGGAGATAATAATGATGAAACTGCTGATGGAATAAGTGGTTATGGAGCTTCTCCTCCTGCGGTTGGGCTTGATTTTTTTGAGGGACTGTTTAAAGACAGTGACGGACAAGATAATGAAACCAGTTATGAGATTTTTGAGGGCAAAAAAGTCTTAAATTGTTCACTAGGAGATATTATGAACGGTAATATTAATGGACAAAATTTTGAAGATGGAATTATTGATAATGAAAGATGGGGGCTAACGAATTTTACATACTTTAGTGGATGGGGTACCGGAGTGAATCCATTTACCATTCAACCAACTGAAAAGGAGCATTATTATTATTATTTAACATCTCGTTGGTTAAATGGTACGCATGTAATGTATGGAGGTACTGGACACCCGTCAGGAGGTGCAACAGATGTCCCTTCAAATTTTATGTATTCAGGAAGTCCTACAAGCGACATTTGTGGTTATGGGCAAAATGGACTTGTTATGTCTGGTTGGTCAGAAGAACAACCTTTAGGGCCAGGCTCTACTCCTAATGCACCAAGAGATGTTCGTTTTGTTATTTCCAGTGGCCCAGTTACATTTAAGCCAGGTGCAGTTAATAATCTAACAATGGGGGTTGTTTATGGAAGATCAATAAACGGAGGAAATTACGAATCAATAGAAGTAATGAAAAGAGTTGATGATATAGCACAAAACTTATTTGATAATTGCTTTAGAATTCTTGAGGGTCCTGATGCTCCAGAACTCAAAATTGTTGAAACAAACAATAAGCTTATATTTTATCTGTTAAATAATTCAAACTCAAATAATTATCTTAATCAATATACAGAAAGAGATTATAATATAAAATGTGATGGTAGCATATCTCCTTGTGATGAATACTATCGTTTTCAGGGGTATCAAGTTTATCAATTAAAATATCCTGATGTCGATATATTGAAAGAAAAATATAATTCTGAACTTGTGCGTGAAGTGTTTCAATGTGATATAAAAGATGGAATCAGCAGTATTACTAATTATATTTATAACGTACAAACATCTGAATATATGCCACACTTAGAAGTTGAGGGTAATAACGAAGGGATTTTTCACACTTTTGTTATTGAAAAAGATTATTTTGCCAAAAACGACGACTACTTAACAAACCAAAAAGATTATTGGTACACTGTAGTGGCTTATGCAGCAAATAAGACCTTACAATATAGTGTAAATAGCATTAATAATTGGTATGGTAATAAAAATAGTTATTTAGTAGGAAAAAATAATATTAAAACATACACAGCAACTCCACATGATCCAACAATCGAAAATAATGGGACTGTTTTTAATACAGAATATGGCTTCTCACCTCAAATTACTATGACAGAAGGGCATGGTAATGCAAATTGTATAATTGAATTAAGCAACGAGAGCCTTCTCGAAATAATGTCGGGATATCCGTGGAAAATCGATAATAGAACATATAAAAGTGGTAAGGGCCCAATTACTGTAAAAATTATTGATCCCTTAAATGTTCCAGATGATCTATATACTGTTAAATTTGATTCAACAGCGGTTACAAGACTTTCAAATGGATTTTTAGGACATAAAAATGGTTATAGTTTGAGTAATGGCGTAGATTTTACTCCTTTTAATTATACAATTGTGAACTCGAAAGGTGACGAAATAGAAAGTGAAGTTTTTATACAGTATAATGATGATTATGAACAGTTGTTTTTGGATTGGGGATTTTCAATATTAGTAAAACAAGTAAATTATGCTGCTTATACTGATAAAAATGACCACCAAAATGGTTTTTTAGCAGCGGAATTGATTTTTGCTTATCCAGAAAAACCATGGCTTAATTTTATTGCAGATCAGGATTATCATAATGCATATAATTGGATAAGAGTAGGAACTCAATATATAGACAATACCATCAATCCATGTCAGGATGTCTCTTTCAACGATTACACGTTTTCTGGAAATCAGTTTTATGATAAGAATGAGTATTTTGAAAAAGTCATAGGGGGAACATGGGCACCATTTATGTTCACGAGTGATAAAAAATATGGTCTGTCTAATCCAAAAATAAGACCAACATTACAACCATATTTGCAGCCAATTTCAAGTGTAGATCTTATTATCACAAGCGACAAATCAAAATGGACACGTTCATGTGTGGTAGAAATGCACGAAAACGCGTGGCAAACTGATGAATGTGGATTAGAGGTACCTGTGGTACCTACACAAAATTATCTCTCAATAGGCAATGCTCATAAGTTTAGCCTTCGTAAAAGTCCATCTATAGATAAAGAAGGAAATGTCGATAATTCTGGTACTTATGGAATGGGATGGTTTCCTGGATATGCAATCGACCAAAGGACGGGTAGAAGGTTAAATATCATTTACGGCGAAGATTCATGGTTAGCAAGTGAAAACGGAAAAGATATGATGTGGAATCCTACATCAGGCATCGAAGTGGGAAATGTAATACTATTTGGAGGTAAGCACTATATTTATATTATCGGGGATAATCAAAGTTTTTCTAATCCTACTCATAATGCTCCTCATTACGACTCATGTCAGTGGATTTATAATAATTTGCTTGACTATGAAGAAACTGGTACAATAACTAGCCTTCAACGTGCATGGGCATCGGCAATGTGGTGTGCAATTCCTTTGCAAAATCCTGAATTTGATTTTCTTGCGTGTGATGTAAGAATTAAACTTAGAGTCGCAACGCCTTATCATAAGGGAATGGAGGGATTTACAGTTGAAAATCCAGAAAATGATAATTTCCCAGTTTTTAAATTCTCAACGCATGGTTTGCAAGCAGAGACTTCAAATTCTGATGTCTTAACCAAAGCATTAGAAAAGATAAATATTGTTCCAAACCCATATTATTGGGGTAATCACTATGGAAATTACACTTATGACAAATATGTGAGGATTATCAATCTTCCAAAGATATGTGAAATTTCTATTTTTAACGCTTCAGGATTTTTAATCAATAGAATGACAAAAAACGACAGTAATACTTTTTACGAATGGGATATGACCGACAGAAACGGCAACCTTATTGCTAACGGAATGTATATTATTCATGTTAAAGTACCTGGTGTTGGCGATAAAGTGTTAAAATGGTTTGGAAGTTCTTATCAAGAATAGTTAAAAACGAAAACAGCAGCATATAAATTTAGAATTAGTGGAATACTGATAAGAAGATAGTAAGAAGTGTTGTTTTTTATGAAATAACATCATAATTTATAACTTTTTCTTGATTTTTAATGTTTGTATTAAATTTATTATTAGCTTTGCGTTATGGAAATCTCTGACAAGGGGGTTTCTTTTTCTTTATATATGTATGTAAATTAAATATTAATAGATATGTCAGAAGTTTCATATTTAACGGAGGAAGGTTTAAATAAACTAAAAAAAGAGTTAAGCAAGCTTGTAAATGTTGACAGGCCAAATATCTCTAAGCAAATAGCTGAGGCACGTGACAAAGGCGATTTGTCGGAAAATGCTGAATATGATGCTGCTAAAGAAGCACAAGGACTGTTGGAAATGAAAATTAGCAGATTGCAGGCTGTCGTTCGAAATGCAAGAATAATAGACCCGTCTCAAATAGATACTGAAACTGTTCAAATTCTTAATATTGTTACCTTAAAAAATTTGAAAACAAACGCCGAAATGGTATATACTATTGTTTCAGAATCCGAAGCTAACTTAAAAGAAAAGAAAATTTCTGTTAATACACCTATTGCTCAAGGCATTTTAGGTAAAAAAGTTGATGATGTTGTTGATATCCAAGTGCCAAGCGGAATTGTTTCACTCAAAATCATTAATATCGCAATTTAATGGCTAGTGTTTTTACAAAAATAATTCAAGGTGATATTCCCTGTTATAAAATTGCGGAAGACAGCAACTTTATTTCTTTTTTGGATATTAATCCTGTGAAAAAAGGACACGCTTTGATTGTTCCAAAAGTTGAAGTTGATTATATTTTTGATAATACGGATGAAACCCTCGCAAAAATGATGGTCTTTGCAAAAAAAGTTGCTCTCGCAATTGAAAAAGAAGTTGTTTGTAAAAGAATTGGCATTATGGTAGTGGGACTAGAAGTGGCTCATACCCATATGCACCTTATCCCAATGGATGTAGAAAAAGACCTTTCATTTTCGAACCCACGAGTTAAACTTTCCCCAGAAGAATTTGAAGATTTAACAAACAGAATTAGAAAACATATCTAGTTGGTGACCGTAGTGTTTAACGGTTGTGTTATTACATTTTGTAAAAATAGCCTTGGTTCTTGGTCGCTTTTTTGAGTGTTTTGTTTTTAAAACTGAAAATATATAAATGCAACCATATCGGAACAAATAGATTGATAAACTATAAATATAACCATAGCCGATATAATTGCTTGCGACCAATGTGGTAAATTAATAAATTTATCTCGCCACTTATCCTTAAAAGCATAACTTAACCAATGAGTTATAAATCCAAAAAGCATCATTAGCCAAACCTTATAATAACCAGAAATTATATTAGGGATAAGCTCTGGCGTAAATACTGTTCGTATTCTATTAAGCATTGTGGTTGCAGTTTCATAATCAGGAGCTCTAAAAAACACTCTGGTAAAAGTTATAAATCCAAAAGTAATAGTAATTTTCCAGATAGTAGCGATTCGGTTATTGTACTTCTCCCAAGGACTAATTTTCCGCCAATATTTGTAAGTAATAACGCCAAGCCCGTTTAATCCTCCCCAAATGAGGAAATTCCAACTGGAACCATGCCAAAGACCGCCAAAAAGCATAGTTATCATCACATTTATATTTCTGACAATTCCTTTTTTTGCTGATGGGATAAACCGCATTATAAGTAGTACAATAATAGCTGCGACCATAATTCCAATACTTACCCACATATTTGCTGCCAATAGCATCACAACGCCCAAAATTAAAGCAATATTTAGATAAGTTCCTTTTGTTGCATTACGATTTCCGCCTAAAGGAATGTACAAATAATCTTTTAGCCACGAAGACAAAGAAATATGCCAACGAGACCAAAAATCGCCACAGTTTTTAGCCTTATACGGAGAATTAAAGTTTTGATTTAGCCTAAATCCCATAAAAAGAGCAACCCCAATAGCAATATCTGTATAACCCGAAAAATCGACATATACCTGTAATGAGTACCCTATCATAGCCATAAGACTCTCGAAACCAGTGTACATATCCGGATTGGAAAAAACTCTATCAACAAAATTAACAGCAATGTAATCACCAATCATAATCTTTTTTATCAAACCTTTAAGAATCATAAATAAGGCAAGCCCAAACTCATATCTACTTAGTTTAAACTTTTGATAAATCTGGGGGATAAAATCTTTTGCTCTAACAATTGGACCAGCTACCAATTGCGGAAAAAACGAAACATAAAAACCAAAATCGATGATGTTTTTAACTGGCTTAAGTTCTCGCCTGTAAATATCAAGAGTATAAGACATGGTTTGGAAAGTGAAAAATGAAATCCCAACTGGTAAAAATATCTTAGCAGTATCAAAACTTGTTCCTGTAAATAAATTTGAAAACTCGGCCAAATAGTTGTGTGCTACTAAGTTTGTCCCAAACATATCGTTTATAGCACCAGTAAAAAAGAAGGTGTATTTAAAATATGATAATACAAACAAATTAATAAATATACTGAGAGCCAATTGTAATTTTCGAGCAGTGCTTTTTTCGGTATTGTATATCCACCAACCAATAAAGTAATCTACTAGCGTACTAAAGATTATCAAAAAAAAGAAAAATCCACTGGATTTATAATAGAAAAACAAGCTTAAAACAAGTAAATATAAGGAGCGAGACACTCGTTTATTTGCAAAAAAAGTATATCCTAATAAAACTATTGCAAAAAAGCCCCAAAAGAAAAAACGTGTAAAAATCAGAGGAGAGCTCTGATTATACGTCAATATGTCCTTAATATAATCCATCATTTGGTCGAAGCATTTTTTTCTAAGTAAGTTTCATAATCCTGCATTATAGCATCAAACAATAATCCTGCTATAACAATATATCCCTCTTTTGTAAAATGAATTCTGTCTCTTTTCCCCAAATTATCATTACGCCAATAATTTATAGACTTGTAACCGCCCATAACTTTAAACATATTCCATACTGATGCGTTGTAAAATTGAGATAAACTAATCATAGCCTCATAAATATCTTTATAATGCTGATTTACACCTCCTCGATAATGGTAAAAATCATTATTAGTTGTAAAAATAAAGGCACAATCTGGATTGACTTCTAATATTTTATCTGCAATAATTTTGTAATTATTAATATAAGTTCGCTTTGAGAAGCTTTGGCCAGCTGCATCGTTTACACCAATAGAAAAAACAACCAAATCTGGCTTAATAGCTTTAAGATGAGTTTCAAAAAGCTCGACTTTAAGATATGACGATGTCGCTGCTCCGTTTATTCCAATACCAGTATATTGAATTCCAGGCAACGAGTTTTCTAAAAATGCTCCATAAAAAAACAGTGGATTGTCAGATGTGTCTTGTTTAACAAACTTTATTTCAAGAGTATCGAGATTGTTTTTTAAATAGAATTCTGTTGCTCGAGTTTCATAATTTACAAATGATGTATCAACAGCATCTAGAGGCATAATTGATAAAAGATATGAAGTATCTTCAATATTATGAAAGATAGAAACTTTGTCGAAACTCCGTTTTGCAATATCTGCAACAGGATAAAAAATTATTTTTATAGATGCCAAACTATCATTTGTTCTAGCAGTTATACCCGACAAACCAATGCTGTCGATAGGTACTTTATCAGTAATTTTACTTATTTCCCAATCTCCTTCGCACTCCGAACGATAATAAAAAGGATGATTTGTTTTTGCTAAACTAAATGGGAACACTAAACCAGGATACCCTTCGATATCAGAACTTAAACTCTCGAATTGTTTTCTAAGCTCAAACGACCACATACCAGCTTGAACATGAGAGCCACCAATTTGCATAATTTTAACTTGCCCTGTTCCAGCAAAATAAAGTTTATCTAACTTATTGTAGAACGTATTTAGATTGGGATTTTCTAAAGGATGCTCCAAATAACAAGAATCATATTGAATGTAAGGATATGATTTTTTAGAATAAGGGGTTTTGCTATACTGTGCAGATAGTTCATTCCAACTGAGTAAACAGATGGAGCATAATAATATAAATAGTGTTTTATTTATCAGCTTGCTCATTTTTTACTCTTTTTGTGTAGTCGGTTGCTTCGAGAATAAACGCATTATAAAACATATTTGCAATGACGCTAGTTCCATAAGGAGTAAAATGTGTGTAATCCGTTCCTGCCAAAGGCGGATCGGCATTTACCCAAGCTGCCATAGAGTTTTTACCTCCCATTGCTTTATACATATCCCAATAAACTCCTCCAGCTTTATGGGTAGCTTTTTTTATTTCTTCAATAATATTTTCTAAGTTTGGATAAGTTTCAAAATCAGCTTTTAGTTTTACTGCCATATCGCTAGGTCCAATAACAATAAAACAAGAATTAGGGACTGCATTTTTAAGAAATGCTAACTGGTAATAAAAATAATTTCCGAATTGCTCTGCCGATTTTTTATCTTCGATATACGGAACTGAGTTTCCTCCAAATTGTAAAATAAATAAATCGGTACCCAATAAATTAAAAGATTGCACCAATAATCCACCGTGAGTAGTTGTAAAAACAGTGCCAGAGCTACCTCGTAATGCTATATTATCGACATATACTCCAGTTGCATCTTCAAGAGATATTGCATAAATATCAGGGCTATCAAAGCCTTCAAATTCCAACTTTACGTTTTCAAGATAATCAGATGAAACATATTTGTAAACGAACAAGGTGTCGCCTTTTTGCAATGAATCTGTAACCAAAATTTCATTATTAGATAATATACTTATTCTCGATTTTTCTTTTGCATTACCATAATAAATATAGATTTCTTTAAATTTTTTTGTGTTGCTATATCCAATATCTGACTTTGAAAAACTTAGCCAGCCAGCGTATTTGGTCTTGGGGCGTGTCCAAATAGAATCTGTTGGAGGAGCAAATCGATTAAAAGCTATCATTGGACCATATTTTTTATGACTAATATTATTGTCTATCATTCCAAAACCTGTATATCTGTACCAATTTGGCGAGTTTTCTTGTATTATACTAAATTGCGAGTAAACTGCTACAGGTGAGCATAATCCCATTCCAAGTCCTCCATATTTCCCTTGAAGTTTACTTCGGAAATAAGCAGTAATTCTGTCGCCCTCAATTTGACTGTCGCCATAGTGCATAATTCGAACTTTTTGCTCGTTATTAAGATTGTTTAATTTCGCAAAGAAATTATCAAGTGCATGAGGTTTATCCTCGGGAAACTCTAAAGGAGTAAGCAGTTTTTTTAATTCTTCCAAATCAATCTCTTTTGTTGAATCGTTAAGTAACATAAGCGAATCAATGTTAATTTGGTTTCCTACAATTGAGTCTGTATCAATTCGATTTTTATTTTTATCGAGAAACATTTCTCTAAACGAAGGGAAATATAAAACCCACTCATCGGTAAGGCGTATTCCATCTTTTGGGAAAACTGCCATCAATGTTCCCAAAATGGCTAATACACCTACAACAAAATATAGAACATGTTTTGTTTTCATTTTTTCTTTTTAAATATTTTGAGCTTTTGACCTATCTGTAATTTAGATGGATCACTTATCCCATTCCATTCCATAATATCTTCGGCACTTGCCCAATCATAATTCAATGATATTTTATACAAGGAGTCTCCAGATTTGACTTCATAGGTTTCTATAAAATCGTAGTCTCTCATTGCAAAGTGCTTTTGTATTCCAGTTTCTTCTTTCTTTTTCTCCGATTGCACTTGTTTTTGCTCAGTTTCGGGTAGCTTTGCACCTTTTTTTAACCATATACTTATAGTTTGACCTGCATAAATATTTGTGCCTTTAATATCATTCCAGTCTTGAACGTCTGCTATTTTTACTCCAAAACGTTGAGCAATTACCCCAAGATTATCTCCCGAAACAATGGTGTATTTATGCTCTTCGTAATCACCTCCAGGACTAATACTAACATGAACGTAAGTCTCGTAATCGTTGCCGTTACTGACAGAGGATTTATATTTTGGGAAATAAACACTATCCATAAAATTTGCAATTGAATCGCGCAATAAAAAAAACTGTTCTGTTTGGTTTTCGGGCAAATAAATCATCTTTGGTTTTTTTCTGCCGTCAATTATCGAGCCTGTAAATAAAGGGTTTAGCTTATATAATTCATCAATATCTATATTTAATACACTTGAAATTTGTCTAAAATCTATAAGGGAATCAATTAAAACATTATCTGTAACAGAAATAGTTAATTCTACAACAGAGCTAAAATCAAGTGTTTCGTTTTCATTCATCCACTTTGTAAAAGCCAATAAGCGATAAAAACAATCTTTATTTGGATTTTTAAGATTTTCATATATCTCATCAAAAGATAAGATGCCATAACCGGCTTTGATTAGATTTGCTGTTCCACAACAATAAGCTGTTATGGCCATATCCCAAGTTTCGAATGTTTTATGTAAGTCGTCAAGATATGACAAAGAGGCATTTGAATTCAAATAGACATCAAGGCGTTGGTCGTAATATTCGTCTGCAATAATTCCGTATTTTACGGCTGGCAAATATGGTAATCCCCACAAACCAAACCTATAATTTTGGGCAGAATAATATGAATTTAAACCTGTATAAATAATAGGTAGATATGATATTGCAATCGGAACTTGTTTTTCCTTAGAAATTTTATAAATAGTATTGCTGACATGATTCCAACTATATAATAGTTTGCATTTATCAAGATACGGAAGATTTTGGAATCCTTCGTAGTAAAACTGAGCAATATCATTTAACTGATACTCTTCGGAATCAATTTTTATAAGATTTTCTGAATCTGAAAATACGTTTAAATTTTGTTGTCTTGTATTACAATACTGTTTTAATTTGTCATCAAATCCGCTAAGTGATTTTAAATTATTTTTAAGCATATCAAAATACTTTCGCTCGTGATACGATTGAGCATAAGTTACTTGTGAAGTCAAAGTGATAGACAAAACAACTATGATACGGATTATTTTCATCAACAATAATTATAGGGCAAATATAGTTTTTTTGTTTAGCTTAAAAAAGAACCTTATTAACAAGTTTTTACAAATATTTTACCAATTAACATTTTCTCTGGAAATCGGCATTGTCATACATCTTGCACCTCCACCTCCACGCGACAATTCGGAGCCCTCTATTGTAACGAGACAAGTTTCATAATCATCAGGGTGTTTTTCGCCTCTAATTATATCTTTCGCTCTAATAATCTCGAAGCCACCTTTACTTAGCTCATCAACAGTATAAATATTTCGTTCATAACCCATAACTTTACCAGGAGCAAAAGCGAAAAAATTAGCTCCACTATGCCATTGTTCTCGTTGTTGCGACCACGGGTCAGATGTTCCACCACAAACATAAGGTTTTAAATCAAACCCAAGTCCTTTTAAAGCTGTTAAAATATTTTTTTGCTCTCTAATTTCAACTTTCCCATTATTAGCACTTATTAAAACAGTTTGATAACGATTATGACGTGCAATAATTGGTTCATAAATCATACATTTATCTTTGTCCAAAAAAGTAAATACCATGTCAAGATGAATAAAAGATTCGGGTTCTTGGGGTAACTCCTGAACAATTATGTGCATGTTTTCTTTTTGGTCTTTTAAGCGATTTAAAATAAAATCTACCCCTTGCGGTGTTGTTCTGCTACCAATCCCAATTATTAAAACATCTTCGCGAGCAACAAGTACATCACCTCCCTCAATTGTTATTGCTGGATCGAAAAACTTATCTTCGCAAGGATTTACTGTAGTAGTCGAAAATGCTGGGTGAAAATCAAATATTGCTTGCATAATAATAGATTCTCTAACTCTAACTTTATTTGCCATTTTAGCAATTAAAACTTTATCATTTATCGCCATTGATGCGTCACGAGTGAAAAAGAAATTGTGCAATGGTTTTAAAACATATCTTTTTTTACTTAAAAATGCTGTTAAATTGTCCTTTTGTAACAAAACGCCTTCAATAACCTGACTTGCAAGTTCTGTATCATTAAGTTCGTCAAGAAATCGTCGCTGCAACTCGACCCCCTCATTTTTACATATCCTTGTAATAAGGTTTTCACGAACTCTGCTGTTTTGTAAAATATCCTCTAATAGTTTTTTTACCTGATAAGTTGTAGTAAGTTTTTCTAAAACACTCGAAAATTGCGAGTACTCTTGTTGTGCAACGTGCAGATTTAAAATATCACTATACAAAGCTCTTTCAGCATTTTCGGGAGTCATGTTTTGAACTTCTGCACCTGGAGTATGTATAATCACTCCCTTTAGTTTGCCTATCTCCGAATTTAAGTTAATGTGTATTGAGTTTTGTGTCATAGATTTTTCCCTATTCTAATTTTAGGGCGTAAAAATACAATATTATGTTTGATTGGCAATAAAAACGTTTTGCCTTCTTGTAAAGAATTTTTGCAGGGAGAAATCTGTGAAACCCGAACCGAGCCGCAGGCGAGCTCACGACCGCAGGGAGTAAACCCGCAACCCATTTAAGCAATAGAACACTTCGATAAAAACTCAGTGCATCGCAATAAAAGTAAGAACAGATTTTAGTGTAGTGTTGCACAAGTGGACATGCCTCCCTTTTGGATTACAGAGTGCGAGAAGGGCTTGCAAAATTCAAATTAATGCAAATTATTTTTTAGCACTGTATCATATATCATTTGCAAATCTGAAAATAAAAATGGTTTAAAATTATATATGGAGCCTTTTTTGTATATTTTTTTAATTCATTTTTTTTCGCTTTCTACGGATTTGTATTTGTTTTATTCCGTATATTTTTATTCTATTAATCATAAAACTCAAATATCATGAAATTTAACTACTATTTTAATTTGATTATGAAGAAAATTGTTCTTTTAGCTGTTATAATTACATTTTCTTCGATTTTTGCACTTGGGCAAAGCATTTCGCCTGATTATCAAACTTTTAGCGTTTTAGAACCTGATGACATTCAATACTCGATTAATTGGGGTATGGAATCTGAAATTACTGCGGTTTATTATTATTATTGGGATGAATCTGACGATTATCAGGAAGTAATTATAAATCAAGGCACTGCTTATACTATCTCAGGGAACAACCTTACTATTCTTCAGACTTGGATTGAAGCTGTACCTCCTGAACCAGGTCGGGGTATCCATTTTTATGCCCAGTTTGGATTAGATTATATTGTTCATTTTAATATAGAGGTTATTTACACTATTTATCCATCAGTTTTTGAGGATAGTAAAGTATTTGATTTAAGTAATAAAGATGATGTCTTTGTTACAATAGCATGGGCAGAGAGTGAAGGAATAACTTCTGTTTCGGTAAATGGTACGCCGATATCTTCTGCAAATTATATAATCAACGGTGATTGGCTATTTATTAAAGAAGCGTATTTGAATACCGTTTTACTTGCATTGGGTAACTCAATTAATGTAAGTGTGAGTTTTGATGAAGAGACTGCGGATTCTTTTATAATCGAAGCAATTAATACTGGTGTTACCAATCCAAGTCTTAGTCAATATGAGTTTGATATTGCAGAAAATAATATGCCAGAATATATAGAAACGGTAATTACTTGGAATGATGCCTCTGAAATTTCGTCAATGGATGTAATATTTGTCGATGGAGGATATCCTATATCAACACCTTTCGAGGATTATACTGTTACGCCAATAAATGCAGAAACTGCTAATTTGCGTATGATTGTGGGTAGCAAAGGTAAAAAAACAGATAATTCGAAAGCTACTGATGAATATAGTGTATCTGTTGAAATAGAATTTAATGTGGGTGCATCGGCATTTTATTATATTACAATAATAGACGAGTTTTATTTTGTTTATTCAGATGTTTTGCCTGCAAATAGTGGATATGTTTCTGGAGCTTGGGAATATTATGTTAATGAAGAAGTGAGTCTTGAGGCTGCTGCTAACACTGGATTTGAATTCCTTTGTTGGAAAATTGCTGGTGCAATAGTTAGCACTGATAATCCTTATATATTTAATATGCCAGCTAATGATATTTATATTACAGCACATTTTGTTCCTCAAGGTGCAACACTTTATGATGTAATTCTGGTCTCAAATCCAGTTGGTGCTGGTGTGCTTAGTGGTGCTGGGCAATATATGCTTGGAGAAACGGTAACAATTAACTTAATAGAGAATACAGGGTACGAATTTGTAAACTGGACAGATGCGACCTCTACTGCTGTTGCAAGCACTCCCCAGCACTCTTTTATTATGGCCGACCAGAATGTTACATTGACAGCAAACTTTAATGATAATAGTAATATTGATGAGGACGCAGTCAATATTTTTGAGATTTTTCCTAATCCTTTCTCAGATATACTTTATATAAGTAACTATCAGTCTGCAATAAAAGTTTCTTTTACAACAATTACAGGTCAGGTAATTGCAGAATTTAATAATCTCGAAAACAGACAAATTAACACTGCCAATTTACCTAAGGGGTTTTATTTGCTGATACTTGAAAACAAAGACGGCGAACGACTTGTGAAGAAAATTCTAAAACAATAAAGCATTTATCAAATATGAAAGGCTCTCACTTAATGGTGGGAGCTTTTTTTTAGTCGTTACTCTCGTAATTTTATAAATTTGAATATTTTTTTTAATTCGCAATGTTAAAACAAAAATACGACGATTTTATTTTACGAAAAAATAGAAGTAACTGCTTAAATTATAGAGATGGGGTCAGGAGTTCTTATTTTGCAAGCTATTATATTGGCTCAAAACTAAGTGCAAAAATCAAAGATTAAATTATGCAATAGTTCGACTTATACACTAAAATTGATTTATATAAAGAAAAAATTAAATATATCAATAAAGTGCTTTTAAACAATGTTTTACTATTCTGAATATAAAATAATTTCTAAGTTGTATGATTTGTAGATAGAACCTAATATTTGTCTTGTTATACTTCGTAACTTGCAATAGTAAAGAGGGTTAAAAGCATTGGTATTGGTACGTGCCTAAATTTGTTGAAAGTAAGCAGTTCCCAAACTAAAAAAGGTTTATTAAATAATACTAACTTAAGTAGTGAGATTATGAGTGATTTTACAAAATCGATTCGCAGTTTAGTGTTTATTGCATGTTTAGCAATTATTAGTTTTGTTATTCCAGAAAGTGCTAATGCACAAATTAGTTATGGTGGAACTCCAAAGAGTTTTATAACATCAAAGAGTATTACTGGAGAAAAAAATGTCTCGGTCAGTTTTGATGAAATTGTTTTGCGTGCTCCAAATGTAGAGCTACTTCGTAGTGAAGATGCTCAATCAGATAAAAACGGGACGCCTCCACGTGTTGGTGTATCATTACCTTATAGTGCAAGCAAAGAAACTGCAGGAAATTGGACAGATTTGCCAGACGGAGGCAGATTATGGACATTAAAGATTACATCGTCTGGAGCTACTGCCATGTCGGTGTTTTTTGATTCGTGGTATATGACACCTGGAAGTTCGATGTTTTGTTATAATGAAAATCGCAAACAAGTTATAGGTTCTTTTAATCATAATAACAATCTTGATAATGGCACTTTTGCAACAGAAATGATTCAAGGCGAAAGTATATATATCGAATACTATGAGCCGAAATTTAAAAGAGGTGAGAGTTATTTTCATATTGGTTCTGTTGGTTATTTTTATGAAGAGTTGGCAGGTTTGTCTCAGTATAAAGATAATGTCGTAAGAGTAGTAGGTGCTTCTGAATCTTGCCACGTGAATGTTAATTGTTCCCCAGTTGGTGATGATTGGCAAGATGAAAAACGAGGAGTAGCACAAATAACATTTAAAGTCGGTGCTTCCTGGTATTTATGCACTGGAAGTTTAGTTAACAATACTTCGTATGATGCTACCCCATACTTTTTAACTGCTTTTCATTGTGGTGCTGCGGACGCATCAGTTGCCGATCTAAACCAGTGGGTATTCAAATTCAAATATGAAGCTGTTGGATGTACTAACCCTTCAACTGAGCCAGCAACAAAATCAATTACTGGTTGTACTAGAAAAGCAGAAGGAAATATTGTTGGTGGTTCAGACTTTTTCTTGCTTTTGCTTAACTCTACACCAACTGTTGATTATGTACCTTATTATAATGGTTGGGATAGAAGCGATAATCCAACATCTACTGGTGTAGGAATTCACCACCCAAATGGAGATATTAAGAAGATATCTACTTATGGCTCATTAGCTAAATCAGGAGGCATTAACATCGGTGGCAGTATAATGGGAGCCAACACATCATACACAGTTAGATGGGCATCTAATGCAAATGGTTATGGAGTAACTGCGGGTGGTTCATCGGGTTCTCCTTTATTTAACACTAGTGGATACCAAATAGGAACCTTAACTGGTGGAAGTTCGTCTTGTACAAGTCAAACTTTAACTGATGTTTACGGTAGGTTCTCTTACCATTGGATATCAAACGGTGGCACAAGTGCATACCAATTAAAACCATGGTTAGACCCAACAAGTTCTGGAACAACAATACTGCCAGGTTATGACCCGTTTGCAACTGCACCTCCAGAGATTCATTTTTATGCTGATAGGAATTATATTTTGGAAGGAGATGCCATTAATTTTACAGATGCTTCGCTTTCTCCAA